>CAUUUJ010000001.1:0-74255 GCA_963548315.1 uncultured Candidatus Saccharibacteria bacterium
AGTACGATAGACATCATGAAATAGTATTGTGGGTTAGTTTTGCTGTGTCATTAAGCGCTTTGTTTGGCGTGATCGGCTCTGGAGATTCGCTACGAATGACGGTTGCTTTTATTTTGATTAGTGTTATTTCAGCGATTAGTCTTGCAATTCTTTTTTTGTTACGCCGTGCCCGCTTCGGTATTATGGTTGTGATGTCTGGGATTCTATTGGTGCCGATTGGTATAACACTATTTAATCTTGATATAGCTATAGCACCACGCGTACAGTATCTAATTTTTCTATTCATGACGCCACTGCCAGTTATTTGCCGATTGCTAATTTTGAAGCGTCCGAATATTAGTAAAAGTCAGGCTGCTTTAGTGTATGGCGCTGCGTCAACTTGGCTATTAATGGCGATGTTCACTTCAGCGATGATAGCCACTTATGCGACAGAGGAAGCCCTGATATGCCTATCGGGCGCGATAGCTATCGGCGCTGGCATTATGGGTGTGACTGTATGGCGCGAAAAAGTTTATGAGTTTGTAGTTGGAGTCCATACTTCTTTAATGTTGTCAGTATTTTTGCTAGCTTTAGGTTTTGCGGTGTCTAGTGAAAATATCTCTATTCTAATGGCATGGATAAATGTGTCGTCGCTATTAATAGTAGAATGGCTTTATCATCGTCATAGCAATGCAATCGTCAAAAGTCGTGAGCTGTTTCTATATTCTATTATTGGCGTAGCTATCATTGTTGTGTTGTCGTCAATTCATCCGATAGTTTGGTTGCCGCTAGTGGTGTCACTATACTATGCATTTTACCGATGTCGTAGAGAGGTTTATTTGGGCGGGGCATATCTTACGACAATCATCTTTGTTTTATTATTCCTGCATTGGTTGAATATACCGTTTAATGACAATCTCACAATTGCTGCATGGGTGAGTCTAGTTGGTTTTGGATCTTTGTATTGGCTGCTACGAATGAATAGGCAATCGTCAATTATTGGTGATATGACGCTGTGCGCTGCTATAGTTCCAGCGATAGTGCTTCCAATAATTAATCTACTGGCGATATATGACCTGTCGTTCAAGATATTGGGATGGCTAGCGGCTGTAGTAGCTCTTTATATGGCGGTACTTGCTAAACGAGATTGGCGAATAATGATAATAGCTGCGCACCCGAGTCTAGTGTTGCTGCTTTGCCTTATAGCTCAATGGTTTACTATTCCACTCGAATTCATGTCAGTCGTTGCCCTGGTTGTTTTTGCGGTGTTTTACGGTCTGGCTATTGCTGCGCGAATCAGAAAGATGTCGAGTCGTTGGTATTACTCCTCGTTCTATAGCGCCATCGGCTGGTCGGTAGTCTTATTGTCCATTGCTACATCAGTTAGCGCTACTGTGGCGTCAGTGATTCTGGCGGCGCTAGTGTGGATAATTAACGGTATAGCCTTGATGTTCGAAGGTGTTCCTAAAAAGAATATTTTACATTTTGATTCAGGCGTGATCCTGATTTTGTGCGGCGTTTTATTTACTATTAAAAACCTAGCCCTACCCGTTCACGCTATCACAATACCATATTTGTGGTCAGCGGCAATTCTTTCGGGAGCGGTGATGTCGTGGCGTTGGTTGGGGTATATTCATAAGTCTACGACAGTACACCTGGTGCTGGCTCTCTCTGTGCTTAGTCTGCCGACTCTCATTCTGGCGTTTGCAGGAGATGGCGTTATGGAAATATTATTCCTAATAGAGCATTCATTGATAGTCGTCGTGGGGCTGGTGCTTAACAAACGGCTGATTACGACCTGGGGTGCTGTATGTGTGACATTAGCTTTGATATATCTATTGTCGGGATACACTTATGTATTAGCTATTTTGGCTGGTATATCTATCATTGTAGCGGTGACAATTGTGGTAGCGAGAGCTCAAAGAAGCAAAAGGCAAGATATTGCAAAAAGATAGTTTTTATGCCATAATATTGACGTATGAAAGAAAAAACTATTATTGGGTCGACTGAGTTTGTGGACTTCGGCAAGCGAGCGCAAAAAGTCCCAGCTAAAATTGATACGGGCGCCGATTCCAGTGCAATTTGGGCGAGCAATATTCGCATTGATAAAGATGGAGTGTTGAAATTTTCTCTATTTGGTGAAGGCTCGCCGTATTATAATGGTAAGGTATTTAAGAGAACTGATTTTTCGGTGGCTAGCGTACGCTCTGCAATGGGTCAAAATCAGATTCGTTATCGAACGCACTTTTGGGTGAAGCTTGGCGGGCGAAAAATTAAAATGCTGATGAATCTATCCGATCGGTCAAAGAATGAATTTCCGGTGTTAATTGGAAGACGGTCAATTTCTGGAAAATTCCTAGTGGACGTATCAAGGAAAAATGTTCGCAGAAAAAAACCGTCCGTAACCGCTAGTCTTAATGAAGAAGTAAAATTGAATCCATACGAATTTTATAAAAAATATCATCAGAAAGGTGAAGAAAAATAATGCGAATTGCAATCTTATCTAACGGCAACATTAATTATTCGACGCTTCGCCTGAAAGAAGAGGCTGAAAAGCGTGGACATCAAGTTAAAGTTATTAAGTATAAAAACTGTTACGTTTCAATTGATGAAAAGCATCCGACGGTTATTTATAAGGGTAAGGAGATTGGTGAATTTGACGTGGTGATTCCGCGAATCGCGAGCCATATGACAAAGTATGGAACAGCGGTTTTGCGTCAATTGGAGATGATGCATCCGAAGGCGTTTTTTATGAATCGCTCGATTGCAATTACTAGGGCGCGGGACAAATTGCGCTCAACGCAGCTATTAGTAAAAGCGGGAGTGTCGATTCCGAAGACGGTCTTTTCTCGAAACGCAACTGACATTGATTCGCTCATTGAAGAGATTGGTGGTATGCCGGCGATTATTAAGTTGGCGCGTGGTACACACGGAAATGGTGTGGTTCTGGCGGAAACTAAAAAGGCTGCCAAGTCGGTTCTGCAGGCGTTCTATTTGACCAACTCGGACGGCACAAACGTGCTACTTCAGGAGTTTATTAGAGAGTCGGCTGGTGTCGATATTCGTGCGTTTGTGGTTGGTAGTCAAGTGGTGGCTAGTATGAAGCGTCAGAGCTTGGACGATGATTTCCGTAGCAATTTACACAAGGGCGGCGAAGGAACCAGCATAAAATTGACAGATTCTGAACGTAAAATGTGTGTGAAAGCCGCTAAGGCAATGGGATTAACAGTTGCCGGAGTCGATTTCATGAGATCAAGTCGTGGAGCTTTGGTGTTGGAGGTTAATGCTAGCCCAGGGTTTGGAATTGAGAAAATTACTCGCCGAAATGTGGCTGGAAAGATAATCGAATACATCGATCGAAACGCTAAGCGTGGTAATAAAAAAGATAAAATCGGCGCTTAAGCATAAACTTGTTATAATAGGTTTATGGACGAGCCTCGTCACTCGACAGTAACTCAGACTGTCATCAAATGGATATTTATCTGCGGTATGCTAATGGTTATTGGTGGGGCAATTTTTTATGCTTTTCGAACGGTTTCGCCAAAAACGGAAATGATTTACCTTAATAAGACGATGCTTCGGGCGGAAATTGCTAATGACGAAGAATCGCAGCGGAAAGGTCTGTCCGGAAGGCTGGGAATTGATGAGAATTATGCCATGCTATTTGTCTTTGACCATAACGATCGTCATAAAATGTGGATGAAAGATATGAAGTTTTCAGTTGATATGATTTGGATCAATGATAAAAAGCGCGTTGTCTATGTAAAACATAACGTCAAGCCGGACGCTGAGCCGCATGAAAAATATGCGCCACCGGTTCCTGCAAAGTACGTGTTGGAGGTGAAGGCAGGAGTTGCTAAGCAGGCGAGCGCTGCAGTTGGGTCACAGGTAAAATTTGATTTGGAGGAAGATAAATGAGCGTAATAATTCTATTTGGAGCAATTTTAGTAGCGGTTTTTGTGGCTGCATTTGTTTCATCTCGAAGATTCGGTCCATTGGCGTTGTCGTTGGCTACGGGATTTTTACTATCAGAATGGTGGGGTGGCTGGCTGACGGGGGTGCTGGACGGCTTGAAATTGGAAACTGGTTTATTGCCAAATGGTGTAATTTCGGGATTAGTTTTAACGTTGGTTCCGTTAATTATGCTTCTTCTAAGTGGCCCGAGATATCAGAAAAAACATGAGAGAATTGTCTCGGCGGTGGGAATCGCGTTCTTGACAGCAGCGCTATTGGTGGTTCCTCTGGGAAAATATATATCACTAGACGGACAGGCGCTGGAGCTGTATAAGATCTTCGCGAATAATTGGCGGTATGTCGCTACGGCAGGTTTGGTGTTTGGCTTGATTGATATTTTTTCATTACATACTGGCGGACATAAACTCGCTAAGCATTGACCTTTGTGTTGGTTTGTGCTAGGATGAAGGAAGCGGATATTCCGAATGGGTCCATAGCTCAGTTGGTTAGAGCACCTGCCTTTTAAGCAGGGTGTCCCGGGTTCAAGCCCCGGTGGACCCTCCAAATTTGATGAAATCGACTCCCTTGGTGGAGTCTTTTTTATGGCTTCAGATCCAGATATACTTTAAGTATGAATAGTTGGCTATTTAAGAAGTTGCATATTTCTTGGATGATGGCGGCGTGGTGCCTCGGTTTGACAATTGGCGTAATTTCCATCCATTACATACCGCGGTCGTTTGCGGCGAATTCATTATTTTTATTGGTCGGGCTGGCTATTTTCGTAATCGTGGCAATTTGGCGCTGGCGATTTTTCGTGATTTTAGCAATTATTTCTGGAGTTTTGATTGGTCTTTGGCGCGGTGAAATTGGCAGAAAAGGCGTGGAGGTTTATGATTCGTTAATCGGAAAAGTCGCAATTATCCAAGGTCAAGTTTTGGAGGATCCTGATCTCGATAAAAATAGTCAAACGGTTCTTAGACTGGGCAATTTGCAGATGAATAATGAAAAATTGCCGGGACAGATTTGGGTGACGACGCCAGATAAAAACTCAATTAAGCGCAGTGATATTGTGAGAGTTAAGGGCAAAATGACGGCGGGATTTGGGGCTTTTTCGGCAAGCGTATATCGGGCGAAAATTATTAGTGCCGAAAGACCGGTTCCGGGTGATGTGGCGGTGGGAGTTCGCGATTGGTTTGCGGGGCGGGTTCGCGAGCATATTCCGGAATCAGAGTCTGTGTTGGGATTGGGATTTTTATTGGGCTTAAGGCGTGCTATGCCGACTGAATTAAGTGACAATTTGAAAATTGCTGGACTAACGCATATCGTGGTGGCGAGCGGCTATAATTTAACAATTTTAGTTCGTTTAGCGCGGCGATTATTCGCTAAGCGATCAAAATATTTAGCGATGCTCAGCGCGGCTGTTATGATAATCGGTTTTATGGCGGTGACTGGATTAAGTCCTAGTATGTCGAGAGCTGGTTTGGTGGCGGGACTGAGTTTGGCGGCGTGGTATTATGGTCGGACAATTCATCCGCTGGTTCTGCTTCCTGTGTCGGCGGCAATCACGCTATTGATAAATCCGCAATTTGGTTGGGGCGATTTGGGCTGGCAATTAAGCTTTGCTTCATTTGCGGGCGTAATTATGCTAGCACCACTTTTACACTCTTACTTTTTCGGCAATAAAGAACCAGGCGCGTTTCGACAGGTTTTAATTGAAACTTTGTCGGCGCAAATTATGACGTTGCCGCTACTTATGATGAGTTTCGGTGTTATTAGTAATGTGGCGCTAATTGCGAATATGTTGATTTTGCCGTTTGTACCGCTAGCGATGCTGCTGACGTTTATGTCGGGCGTGATGGTTTTTGTGCCAATGATTGGTGTGTTGATTGCAATTCCGACGACGTGGCTACTTGGCTATATGATTCAAGTCACCAATTGGACGGCTGGATTTGAATGGGCCCAAATGGAAGTTAGTATCAATTTGTGGCAATGTGCGGTTTTATATGTGGCGCTAATTTTGGCAATGATTTGGATGAAAAAGCAAACTAAATTAGACCTCGCTAAGATAAATATTGTGGAGTAGTGTATAATAGTAACAGATTGAAATAGCAAATAACTTTAGGAGAAATTATGTCAGGACACAGTAAATGGGCTACAACTCACCGACAAAAAGCGATTGTTGACGCTAAGCGCGGCGCGATTTTTACGAAATTGGGTAATCAAATTGCTATTGCGGCACGTGGCGGCACAGATCCAGCGCTGAACTCAAGTTTGGCGATGGCAATTGAAAAAGCTAAGGCTGCAAATATGCCTAGCGCAAACATCCAGCGAGCAATTGACCGAGTGGCGGATAAGAGCGCGGCGGCTTTGGAGGAAATTGCTTACGAAGGTTATGGTCCTGGCGGCGTGGGCGTTATTATTGAAACGGCAACAGATAATCGTAATCGAACATTGCCAGAAGTAAAAACTGCGTTGGTTAAAAATGGCGGGCGAATTGCTGATGCTGGTAGTGTGATGTTCCAATTCACGCGCAAAGGCGTCATTGCTATCGAAGGCAGCGGGGAAGATTTGTTGTTGGCGGTTTTGGATGCTGGCGCCGAAGATGCTGTCGAGGAAGACGGCGAGATTATCGTGTATACAGAGTTGAAAGATTTGGCGAGCGTGCGGAATAAATTGGTTGAACAAGGCTTGAAGGTTAAGGACGCGGAACTGCGATACATTGCTAACACGCCGATAGAAATTGCCGACATGGAAACTGCGCAGAAATTGATGAAAATGATTGATGCGTTGGACGATTTGGATGACGTTGTGAATGTTCATACAAATGCGGATATCACAGCGGAATAAAATCATCGCTTTAAGGAATCGCTCCTTTTTCTGGGGCGATTTTTAATTTGACAAAAAGTACGCTAAACTAAAGATGATTAACCATAAGCAAGGAGCGAGCATGAAGTATTTGCGCAACACACTACTTATGATACTAGCCGTGGCACTAATAATGCCGTCGCCGTTGGTTTTGGCGGAAGGTGTTTCAAGTGCTACTCAAGAGTCGAAAGTTGATGACGTTCAGACTGTTGATGATAGTCCTAAATCGGCTGAGGAGATAAAAGATCAAGTTGTCGATAAGGAGCAGATCGATAGCAATTCGCCTACTCAATCAAGTGAAAATCCCGAGACTCCAATGGAGAATTCGTCTACAAATAGTCCGAGTGAAAATCCTGCCGTCAGTGAGTCTTCAAAATCCGAGCCAAATCCCGAATCTGAGCCACCAAAAATAGATAATTCAGATGAAAGAACAGAAGAAAATGCTCCAATATTAATTTCAAAGATTAGTCAGGGCAAAAAATACGTTGAGATTTATAATCCGACGAATCGGAATGTTAATTTGGCTGGTTGGAAAATAGAGTATTACACTGGATCTGGCGCTCAAACCGTTGGAAAAATTTTCAAGGATGAAGTAATATCGGCGAACGGATTTTTGGTTTTGTCGAACGATAAGATGTCGGCAGATGTCATAAAGTTTGATAATAATTTAGTTTTGGCTCAAAATAACGGGTCGGTCGTGTTGTCGCGTTCGGACGGGTCGGTCGCAGATACTGTCGGCTGGGGAAATAATTCAAAGTTTGCAGGTTCGCCAATTAAAGCCGGTGTGAAAATTGTTTGGCGCTGTTTTGTTGATGGAAATATTATTGATTCAAAAAATAATTCCACTGATTTTTTGTCGAGTAAAGGTTCTGATAATCAGGAAATTATGCCGTATTCACGACCAAATTGTAAGAGTCCAGAGTCTAAACCTGAACCTTCAAAAGAGCTGAATAAATGTGAAGGTCTGAAGCTAAGTGAAATTGCGTCGAATGTTGATGAACAATTCATTGAGATTATCAATTCTGGCGAAAAAACCGTCATTACGACGGGCTGTAAATTGACGGTTGGCGATTCTGGCGTTCGTGAAAATATTGGTGACATCGAATTAAATCCCGGTGAATTTTTAACGATCAAAATAAAAAATACGAATCTGAAATTGCCAAAAACAAAAGGAAAAGTTTATTTACTAGACGAGGCTGGCTCGAAAATTGATTTCGCTGAATATAGTAGTATGCCGAAAGGTGCTTCATGGAGTTCGGTTGATGATGAGTGGACTCGGACATTTGCTATCACTGAAGGCGCCGCTAATATTTTTAAGGAATATCCAGACTGTCAGAGTGGTTATGAGAGGAATGTGTTGGGTAGATGTGTGAAAATTGCCATCCCGCCAGTTGAAAATCCTTGTCCTGTTGGTCAATATCGCCATCCGGAAACTCATCGTTGTCGAAAAATTGAAGCGGCAAAAACTATTACGCCCTGTAAAGATGGCTATTATCGTAGTGAAGAAACTGGCAGATGTCGATCTATCGCATCGACTGCGGCAAAGACTTTGAAGCCTTGCCCAGAAGGTCAATTCCGCAATTCAGCTACGGGTCGATGTAAGAAGATTGCTTCCACTGACGACATAGCGAAAGAATGTCCGGAGGGATTTGAGCGCAACCCACAAACTAAGCGATGCCGAAAGATAAAATCTGCAAATATGCCAACTGTTGGTTCGGCGGCTGCTGAAGTTAAGCAAGTCGCTGGCGCTACTTGGGGCTGGTGGGTGTTTGGCGGTGTGAGTTTACTGGCTGTTGGTTATGGCGTATGGCAATGGCGATGGGAGATTTCGCAATTTGTACGAAAAATCCGCGAAAGCATTAAATCCGCAAGCGGTAAATAATTGCTATAATAAAGACATGAGAATTATCGGGATTGACCCGGGAACGGGGATTTTAGGGTTTGGCGTGATTGATTTTTCTCGTGGCAAGTTCAAGATGGTCACGGCGGGAGTTGTGACGACGCCGGCACATACGCCAATTGACGAAAGGCTTGAAGATATTTTCGATAGCCTGACAGAGATTATTGCCGAAACAAACCCTGATGTTATGTCGATTGAAAAGTTATTTTTTGCGCGCAACGTTACGACGGCGATTTCTGTGGCGGAAGCGCGCGGCGTGGCGATGTTGACTGGGCGAAAAGCCGGAATGCCGATTGCTGAATATACGCCACTGCAAATAAAACAAACTTTGACCGGCTATGGAAAGGCCGATAAAAAGCAGGTCCAGGAAATGGTGCGCCTTAATTTGGGTTTGAAAGATGTTCCGAAGCCGGATGACTGCGCGGATGCTTTGGCTGCAGCAATTACACACGCGGCGATGAATCGGGTATAATTGAAATATGATTGCACATGTTTTTGGGAAAGTTGCTGAGAAGTTTAACGGCTCGTTAGTCATTGATGTTCATGGTGTTGGATATGAAATTAGCGTGGCGACTAATGATTTTGACGCGGTGGTGTTAGATCAAGAGGTAAAGTTTTACACTTATCATCACGTGCGCGAGCAAGCTGAAGAATTGTTTGGTTTTTCGAGTTTGGCGGCGAAAAAACTGTTTGAAATGCTAATCACGGTTCAGGGGGTTGGCCCGAAGGCTGCGCTGGCTATCTTAAGCTTGGGTGATGCCGAGCAGGTGCGCAATGCTATTGCTAATGCTGACAGCGGTTTTGTGCAAAAGGCCACTGGCGTCGGCAAAAAAACTGCCGAGCGAGTGGTGGTCGATTTGAGCGATAAAGTTGGTCTGCCTACTCATTACAGTCAAACGGAAACTCCATTGCAGACTGAATTGAACACTTCCGATGAAGCTTTGGAGGCGTTGATGGCTTTGGGTTATACATTAGCAGATGCTACTAAGGCACTCGAAAACGTCGATGCTAATTTGCCGACAGCTCAGCGAGTAACTGAGGCTCTGAAGAAATAGATATTTGTGTTCCAATATTTAATTATTGACCCTAAATTAAGTTATTGCTTGTAAATGCTATAATTAGTTTATGGCAATTGAAAGAATAGTTGATACGAGTTCGCATGATGATGATTCTGAAGAGCAGCGAATTGAGGTGAGTCTGCGTCCGCAGAGTTTTGCTGAGTATGTTGGTCAGGAAAGATTAAAACGTAATTTGCGTTTGGCGATTGATGCGGCTAAAAAGCGCGGCGAGCCGTTGGATCACGTATTATTATATGGTCCGCCGGGGCTTGGTAAAACAACTATGGCGACGGTGATTGCTAATGAAATGGGCACGAATTTGCGAATTACCAGTGGTCCAGCTATTGAAAAAGCGGGCGATTTGGCGTCGATTCTAACTAATTTATCGGATGGTGATATTCTGTTTATCGATGAGATTCATCGGTTGGGGCGATCAGTGGAGGAAATTTTGTACTCCGTAATGGAAGATTTTAAGCTGGATATTGTGATTGGAAAAGGTCCGGCAGCGCGATCAATTCGATTAGATTTGCCGCGATTTACGGTGATTGGCGCGACGACACGTACCGGAAGTTTGGCGGCACCTTTGCGTGATAGGTTTGGGCACATTTACCGCTTGGAATTTTACACGCCAGAGGATATTGCGAAAATTGTGACGCGTAGTGCGAAGATTTTGGAGTCGTCAATTCGAAGTGAAGCGGCGAATCTATTGTCAACACGAGCACGCTTGACGCCACGTATTGCCAACAGACTTCTTAAGCGCGTCCGTGACTACGCCGACGTTAATGGCGACGGAATAATTGATGTAAAAACTACAACCAACGCTTTAGAAATGTTGGAAGTGGACGAGTTGGGTTTGGATCCGGCTGATCGTAATTTATTACAGTCGATTCTGGAAAATTATGGCGATAATCCTGTTGGATTAACAACAATTGCGGCGTTAACTGGCGACGAGGCGACGACAATTGAGGATTTTTATGAGCCATATTTACTGCAAATTGGGTTTATTGAGCGTACGCCGCGTGGCCGTCGAGTGACAATTAAAGCGAAGCGACATTTGGGAAAATAGTTATCGTATTCTTCGGCTTTTTGTGTTTTAATAAAACCAGACAAACTTAACTAGGAGCCGCCATGGGCAAAAAACAAGCAACGACATCACCAGTTAAGAACTCTAAAGCTAGGCGCTGGCTACGACGATTTATAATTTTGATAGGAATTTTGGCTGGTTTGTGGCTAGTCAATTTTTTAACTTGGCTGCCAGCGTATATGGAAGTATGGAGTATGGCACGAGATCCAATGGCTGAAAAGGGCGTTTTGGGATTAAAGCTGAAATCGTCACGCGAAAGACATCGCATACCTACAGAACGCGGATTTTTAAAAAAGAGTACATCTCTATCAGTTGATAGATATTATGAGATGCCCCAGAATGAGTCGGTGAGTGATTTGTTAAATAGATTGCAACGATACGCTGAAGATTCTGGCTGGAAGCTAGACAAAGAGAGGTCTGGGGAGGAATATTTTGTAGGATATAAAGATATAGAGGGTAGGGAATACTCTCTCTGGGTTAGCGTTATACTAAACGATAAGTATAACAATGGTGTTCATATAAGTGTTGAGGGCTTGGGTGATTAATATGAAAATTAGAGTTATTATATTATCTTTCTTTGTAGCTATTATTTATGGCCTTTTTATACAACAGTCGGCACAAGGCGAGGTTGTTCCTTATAATTACGCAGGAAAGAAACTTACGATTACATTATTAGGCGATTCTTATTCAGCCGGAAATGGCGCTGATGGGTATGAATATGGTCCTGCTGTCTGTCATCGCAACAGTAATAACTGGGCGGAAATGTATAAAAGATGGCTAAGCAATAACGGACTGTCAGTAACGCTTATAAATCGCGCTTGTTCTGGAGCTAAAATTAATGACTTCTTGAAGGATAAGAATGCGGGTAGTGTCGTAAAAACGATTAGTGATGATCCGGGCAAGCTAGCGACGAATGAACAGATTATTAAATATGCAGAAGACAGGGATATCTGCAATATTAAACCGAATAATGACTTAAAAGTTGCTTATAGGATCATAAGTAGTGCGATTGGCTCTAAGCGCGGAAAAAATCAGAAAAGAGTTAATATAAGATGTAATTATACGATTCGACGACAACTTGATAGCGTGGATCGCAGCACGGATATGGTAATGATGACGATTGGTGGAAATGATTTGGATTTTGACGGCATTGTTAAGTCTTGTTTTGCTGCTGTAATAAGATCTGCTTCAGATTGCAAAACAAAGATAAATGACGCAAGAAATAATATGGAAGATTTAGAGCTAAATCTTAAAGGCATTTTATCATCGCTTAATTCTCGTTTACGTCCAGATGCGAAAATAGTTCTTTTAGGATATCCGCTACTAGCACTTGATAATGGTGAGAAACTATCCGATTTTTTGGTTGCTAGTGAAGTGCGCAAGTTGGGGTTGGAAGGTAATTTACGCCAGAAAAAGGTGGTTGAGGAATATAATAAAAGTCTCGGTAAAGAGAAGGTGATTTTTATTGATAGTTTGCCAAAGCGGTTTTCTGGACATGAGCCAGACGCCTCAATATTTAAGAAGAATCACGATCGTTGGATTCATGAATTCCTTGAGCCAAATGCATTCAATATGAGCTCGTGGTATCACCCGAACTTCTTTGGGCATAGCAATTATATGTCAGCACTTCGCGAAAAAGTACCACTGCCCAATTTAGTGAAACCAATAACGAAAACGAATGGCGATATTGATGTAGTATTTGTTATTGACACGACTGGTTCGATGGGTAGTTCAATTAGTGCTGTTAGAAATAACATTCGAAATATAGTTGAGTCGATCAGTTCGAAAACCAAGAGTGCTAGATTTGCGCTGGTTACTTATCAAGATCATCCGTGTTGTGGCGGAAGTTCGAGAGATTATCCGTCCAAAATTGAGACAGATTTTACGAGTAATGTCGAGGCGCTTAACAAGGCTGTCAATTTTATTCAACTCGGTAATGGTGGCGACTGGAAAGAATCTGTTTATTCTGGTATTAAGACGGGGCTGAATCTACAGTGGCGAGCGGGAGTAAAGAAGATTATGATTGTGATTGGTGACGCTCCAGCCAAGGATCCAGAACCAGTTACTGAGCTAACCGAACAATCTATCGTTGATGCTGCTTATGCTGTTGATCCGGCTCAAATATATATTATTGACACTTCTCGTACTGTTGCGATGGCGCCTGTGATGTCTTTGGCTGAAAGAACGGGCGGCGCATATTTACAGGCCGATGATAGCAATAAGATCGTTGATCAGATTAATACATCAGTTGAAAATGTGACAAACAAACCGAACGCCTGGATAAATCGTCAATATGTGGCGAAAATTGGCGACACATTAGAATTGGATGGCGCTGGTTCTTATTCGGCAAATGGTAAAATCGTTAAATATGAATGGGATATCGATCAAGACGGTGTATATGATGTGACGACGGATAAGCCTTTTGTCAATTATACGTTTACTAAGGAATTTTCTGGGCTGTTAACACTTAGGGTGACTGATAGTTCTGGACTAACGAACGTAGCAACGACAACTTTGACGGTTAGCGATGACGGCGATGAACATGAACGGGAATTTGATAATTGTCCAGATGTGGCGAATCCAGATCAAGCTGATTATGACAAGGATGGAATTGGTGATGCTTGTGATTCTGATCCGGGATATTTGGAGGAATATGGCTATTATCAGATGCTAGAGTATGAAAAGAATCAAGCAAAGAAAGATGATGGTAAAAAAGAAAATACAAATCGTAAACCTGTTGACATGTCTTCGAGTAATGAAGTAAGCGGCGGTGACAACAAGAAAATAGCCACCATGGCTTCTGGCAGTAAGGACGTAAAACTTCAGGAGAATGGTGGTGTGAATGAGGTGGAGTTGAAGGAAACTCAGAAAAAATCCGAGGATAATGAAGATAACAGGGATGGATCGTCGTGGTTTGGTATTGCTGCAGCTGTTGGAATAGTTGCAATCAGTGTAGTAACAATAGCTATAAAAGTTTATCGCCAAAAAACAAGACTATCTTAAGTTCTATCGTGTTATAATATAGGCATGAATCCACAAACATCCTCGTCAGAAGATTTAACGCAGCCTGTTGCGTACGATGCTGATGGTCGACCACTATACCATCATCCGCCACAGACTGGTCGTCCGGCTCCGGTTGTGGCGCAGACGAATTCTTATGTAACGGCAAGACCAGAAATTATTGATGGGGAGAATTTTGATCCGCGATTGCGTAGTCAATATGCTAATGAACCACAAGTCGTACATGTTGCCAGGGATATTGACCCGAAGCCGTTTACTATTAGCGATGACCTGAAGCAAAAACACGAAAAATCAGTTCAGCAATACCCGAATCTCAATTTGAGCGAAGGTGAATATATCATTTTGGACATTAAACGCCATCCAATTGGTATGCTGATTCCGACGGGCATCTCGGTTTTCTTGGTGGTAATGATCATGGTGTTTGTGATGTTTTATCCGTTAATTGCTCGTGACGCAATTATTTCGCCTATGCCTTCGCTAACTGATGTATTTGGTGTGGCAATGTTGCTTATTGGACTGGTATCGCTTGGTGGTGCGGTATCCTTGTGGATATATTTGCAGAACCATTTTTACATGACGAATGAAAGTGTGATTCAGGAAATTCAGGGTAGTTTATTTTATCGGCATGAACAGACGGTGAGTTTAGGTAGTATTGAAGATGCAAGCTTCCGCCAATCAGGTATTATTCAGACTCTTTTCAATTATGGCACGATTCGTCTCAGCACCGAGGGTGAAGAAACTACATACATATTCCATTTTGTGGCAAATCCACGTAAGCAAATTGCTATAATCAACAATGCTATTGAAGACTTTAAGAATGGCCGTCCTGTTTGTGATGATTAGCTAATTATTTGTGGCGACTTTCTTTTATATAGTCATCTTCATCGACAAGCGTCGCAACGAGTTTGTATGACTTACATTTTCCATCATTACAATTTGAAGATTCATAACGATAACTGCTGTCTTTTTCGCCAATTTTCTTACCTTGTGGATCTTTTAATAACGCAGGATCCATAGTCGGAAGCGTGCCTTCTTCTAACTTCTCTGGATAATAGCCATTTTTAACGTAAAAACCTTCTTCCAGGCTATAATGCATAGCGTTAATCGCGGTGCGTTTTTTGGCGTTGTTTGATTCGTTGGTCAATTTTGTATATTGTGAGAAACCTAAGATTGCGATAATAATCAAGAAAGTCGCTACAACCAAAAGTTCAATAATAGTGAAACCGTTTCGCTTATTCATGAATGTAATTATAGCAAATCTTGCGACAAATCGGTATAATAAAGGAAGTAACTAAGGAGGGAATGCTATGGCAAAATCAGACAGTAAAACAGTAAATCCAGAAAAGTCAAGTCAGGCATCGGATAAAAAAGTTGACGAAGGTAAGCTTAAGGCGCTTGGTCTAGCAATGGATCAAATCACCAAGCAATTTGGCGATGGATCAATTATGAAATTGGGTGAGGCTCATAAAGTCGATGTTGAAGTAATTCCTTCTGGTGCTTTGAGCTTGGATTTGGCGCTTGGTGGCGGATATCCAAAAGGTCGTATCATAGAAATCTATGGTCCAGAAAGCTCGGGTAAGACAACATTGACGCTTCACGCTATTGCAGAAATTCAGAAGCAGGGCGGAACGGCGGCGTTTATTGATGCTGAGCACGCCCTTGATCCAGCATACGCTAAGCGTCTGGGTGTAGACACGGAAAATTTGTTGGTTTCTCAGCCAGATAACGGCGAGCAAGCGTTGGAAATTACGGAGACGTTGGTTCGTTCGAACGCGGTGGATTTGGTGATAGTTGACTCGGTGGCTGCCTTGACGCCACAGGCTGAAATTGATGGCGATATGGGCGATTCTCATATGGGTCTTCAGGCTCGATTGATGAGTCAGGCTCTACGTAAATTGACGGGAATTATCAATAAATCAAAAGCCACGGTGATCTTTATCAATCAGATTCGTATGAAAATTGGCGTGATGTTCGGTAATCCTGAAACGACCACGGGCGGCAATGCGCTAAAGTTTTATGCATCACAGCGAATTGATATTCGTCGAATTGGTCAAATCAAAGTTGGCGATGATATTATCGGTAACCGTACTAAAATTAAAGTAGTGAAGAATAAGATTGCGCCGCCATTCCGTATCGCTGAGTTTGACATTATGTATAATGAGGGTATTTCTAAGACTGGCGACATCTTGGATTTGGCGGCTACGCACGGCATTGTCGAAAAATCTGGTGCCTTCTACAAATATAACGGCGAGACCATCGGTCAGGGTCGCGACAAAACTAAATTGTATCTGAAAGAAAACCCTGAAGTCCTGGCGGAAATTGATCAGAAGGTACGCGACAAGGTAAAAGAAGCAGAAAACTAATGCGCGCAGCAGATACTGCATATCCAGTCGAAAAACATGTGGCGTCAGTCAGTCTGGTCTTTGATGATGAGCAAAACGCGTATCTTCGCGAGTTGTCAGAAACAATGAACCTTGACTTTGGTGAGTTTATCCCACACGTGACATTGATTAACGTGACTGAGCGGGATATGCCACGTCTCAAAGCAGCCGCTGCGTTGCCGTCCCTAGATAAACTGGTGCTTGACGGTGTTAACTTCTTGCCAGATGAAGCTGGTAACTGTGTTTGGGTTGAGTTGCGCGTACAGAAAACCTCCTGGATGGTTGAAGTGCGTCGGAAGTTGCTTGAAATGCTGAATGACATTCATCCAGGGCTGGATATCGATGGATTTCGTCCACACATTACGATTGGGTGTGTCGAGGCTGGTACACTTGGCGATGTCGATATGAGTGCCATTCCGCGCCAACTGCCGGTTATTACTAAGCCGCGTGCTGCCGCTTGTTACAACGGCGTACATGGCAAAGTGGTTGAGGTGGTCGAATAGTCCACCAGTAGCTAGCGTATAGTTTTAGCGCTATAATAGTTTTATGAAAATCACCGATATTTCTCTTCAGACTCGTGATAAAAATCGTGTCAATGTAAGTGTTGACGGGAAATATCGTTTTAGCTTGGATGTTTTTCAGGTCGGTGAATTGGGTGTTAAAATTGGTCGTGAATATACTGAGGCTGAGCTTGCTTCGCTGGAGGAGGACAGCCAGTTTGGCAAATTGTATTCTCGAGCGATAGAGTACTGCCTGGTTCGTCCGCGAGCCATCAAAGAAGTGCGCGATTACCTGCGTCGGAAAACACTAGCGACTCGTCGACGTTCGGCGAAAACTGGAAAAATTATTGAGCGTCCTGGAGTGAAGCCAGAGATTACTGAGCGCGTCTTGGATCGTCTTATTGAGAAAAAATATTTGGACGATGAAAAATTTGCTCGATTTTGGTTTGAACAGCGGTTCATGAAAAAAGGTGCCAGTATTCGTCGTTTGAAATTGGAACTGGCGCAAAAGGGAATTGATAATGCAACAATTGAGTCGTTAGTTAAAGAGAATATTCGCTCTGATGACGAGGAATTGCGGAAGGTTATTGCTAAAAAACGTTATCGATATAACGACCAGCAGAAGTTTATGCAATATTTGGCTAGGCAGGGTTTTTCTTACGACGACATTAAGAAGGCTCTTGAAAACCCAAAAGATTAATCAACTTTTGTAGGTTCTGGTTGTGGACGAGGCTGCTTACGGAATGGATTTTCGTATGAATTTATCTGCGGAATAGGTGTTTTTTCGGCTATGTGTGAGATAGTTGCTGATTTTACAATTATTTTATCGTCGGTTACTTTTATAATCTGAGAACGATGAATAAGTAGCTCTGTGTCGCCAAAACTTTTCAAGAACGGTCGCCGAATTCGGAGTTGTTGTATAATAAAATTCCCAGCCGCCAGTGTGTATCCGATAACTTTTCCGATTTTCTTATTTTTTTCATCAATAACCAACTTGTCTTTTAATGCAAAATTGATTTCATAAATTTCTTTTATAGTAATCACGTCATCAATTCCTATAATCTCATCGGTTGAATCGATAATCATACCGAGTGGTCCAATCTCCCTGACATCGTCAATACGAAGTAAACTAGGTTGCTGGTCTAAAAGTCGTCCTTCAAGTTCATATGCGATTATAGATAGATTCTTCGGATTGATAATTTCCCGCGATGTTCGCGCCAGTTCAGAGCCCGTCTGAAGACTCATGACGGGAATATCAAGAAAGCGATCTGCGGATATAAGCATAACTATATTATAAACGGTTGTATTCTATTCGGCAAACGGATTGGAGCGACCAGCCGGCAGACTAAACGAGTCGTTTGCTGAAGTTGATGGTCGAAAATCTTTAATCACTTTCATGGTTTTTTTGTCAAAACTTATTGATGCGGTTTGTGGTTCTTCAGTAGGAACTGCTAAAAGTCCGCTCAAAAGAAATATCGCGATTGCTACGCCTCCGATTACGACAACGCTATATATTATCACATGAAATCGCCACAGGAATTTGGATAGTGATTTTACGATTGGCTCGAGTTGTTCTGATATTGATGGACTCATCGTGTATAAACCTTTACTTCAAGTGATTGGATTGATATTTCATGATTATTTGCGCCTCTGGAAATTGACACACCTGAAAGCTGCATTCGAGTGACATTTTTTTCAATAAGACTAAGGAAGTGTAGGAATTTCGTGTAATCTATATGATCTCCCAATTGAATTGACACGAAAGTGCTTTTCACTCCAGCGGGGCTGGTGGATGTTTGCTTGCTAGATGTCGCCGTCTTAACAGAGACTGTTGGTTCATTTTGGAAAGAGAAAGATTTAATCGGAATGCCAGCGCGGTCAGCGTAGGTATTTAAATCCTGAATAATCTGATTCTGATATTGATAAAGTTTCGATTCTGAGACGATATTCTTTGCTTTTTTAACTGTGTCGGAATTGCGGTCGAGCTGAGATTTCGACGCTAGTAAACTTTGTATTTTTGCGTCAACTGCAGTTGCTTCGGTCTGCATTCTTCCGACTTCTTCTGATGTTTTGCTTAGGAATGAATAGGCGAAAATAACTAGTCCTACCATTGCTGATAATATTATGAGCAATAATAACGACAGGACAATTCGCGCAATACTGGCATTTAGAACTTTTTTCATTGCTTTAAGACCTCTGGCTTTGGTGTAACGCTAATTGTTATAGTGATTGGATAATCTGCAGGCTTGTCTGGCGATTGGTTGCCGCCGCTATAAACAACAGTCTCCAGGTGAACGTCGCTAAATATCTCTGATTTTTCTAAGCTAGTTTTTATTCGGATGGCGTCATCCTTATTCTTTCCGAGAGCTGTCAATGACAATGGTTTATCTAACGCTGAAGTGTCTAGTGTCAGAGAGTCCAAAACCACACCTGATGGAATGTACTGTGCAATTTTTGGGATAATTGTAGAGTAATGAGCTTCGTTGCTAATGATCGCCTTAGCCGAGTCGAGGTCTTTCTTAAACTCGCTAACTTCTTTTTGCGTCGATTGGTATTGAGCAAGTTTGGCGTTTCCTTCGTCGATGTTAGCTTGAGCTGAGGTGCGGCTATTTTCTAAGAATAGATAAAATCCGCCAATAGTTAAGAATAGCAAACCTGCAAATATCAATGATATGATGCAGTATCGCCTTAAGATGACATTTACTCGTCCGGCGTTGATTTGCTTTTTTTCTTGAGGAGGGAGAAGGTTAATCATAAATATCCTCCTGCTTGATTAAGGCTAGTCCCGCAACTGGTGATAGCTGGGAGCGAAGCTGTTTTGCCGGCTGCTCTAGTCCATCGAAATTGAGCATTTGCCACGGACTTGCCACGCGCGCTGGCATTAATAACTCGTTTGTGAAAAAATCACCAATTCCTGGAAGATTGCCGCCGCCGCCAACTATGAGAATTTGCTCGATTTTTTTCTCATCAGGGAAGCGGTCTGTGTAATATCGCATAACGCGCTTAACTTCGTTGGTCATTTTTTCCAAACTTGGGTGCAAGGCCCCTGCGATTCTGGCTTGCCTTGGGCCGGGATTTAATCCGTTTAATACCTTAAATTGATGAGCTGTTTCAATTGGTACATTCATTTTTTTAGCTAAATTTAAGGTGAGTGAATAGCCGCCAACATTTAATCCGCCCGTCACACGTATATCAGAATCTAGAATTGCAATATCTGTAGTTGATGTGCCTATATCGACGATAACAGTAGGGAGCATTCCTTCTTCTGTGCGCTTCAGAAGTCTAGCGATTGCGCTGATGTTTGGCTCAATTATTGCAACTTCCAGGCCGCATTGTTTTGTGGCATCCAGCATACTGTCGATCATTTTCTTCGGTGCGGCACACATTAGTACACTAAGTTCATCTTTCGTGCGATTAATGATTCGATAGTCCAAATAAAGAGAATCTAATGGAGCTGGAATGTATTGTTCGGCTTCCAAATTTACCGCACTGCGAATATTGCTTTCTTCTTTTACAGGTAGGCTAAATGTTCGCGAGAATGTTCGGTTGGTTGGTATGCCCAGCGCTACGCGGTTGCTATTAATTTGTCCTACGATGTTTTTCTTCAATAATGTTTTGATATTCTGCGCTAAATATTCAGTGTTGTCTGCAGAATTTCCGTCGCTTTTTTGAGAATCGAGGTTGATCGATCCATATCCATGAACCAGCATCCGATTTCTGTCAATCGACATTACTTTTATGCTTGTTCGGCTGATATCTAGGCCGATAATTGGTTTTTTTCTATAAAATATGCTCGACACGTTATTATTTTCCCACCTATATATCGGTATTATAGCATAAGCTTTTTTGAAAAACTATTATTCCTTAACTTGACCCGCCATACTTGTAATTGGACCCATAACACTGACCGCCACCAGGGCAATAACAACACCCATAGCAACGATCATCACCGGCTCGATAATAGAGCTAACGCCGTCAATCGCGGTATCGACCTCTTCCTCGTAAAAGTCAGCGACTTTAACCAGAACTTTGTCTGTTTGTCCAGTTTCTTCACCGACAGACAACATCTGTGCTACGATTGGCGGATATAAATCGTCCTGCTCTGCGATAATTTTTGATAAAACTTCACCGTTTTGGACTCGCCTGGTGGCTTCTTTTAGGGATTTTTCGTAAGCGACATTTCCGACGGCGCGCGAAGTTACATCTAGCGCTTCAAGCACAGCCACGCCCGCACCGATAAGAGCAGAGAAGGTTCGAGTAAAGCGGGCGATTGCCACTTTTTTAACAATTGGACCGACAGCTGGAACTTTGATGATGATATTGTGAAATTTTACGCGACCTTTTGGAGTTTTAATGTAGCGAATTAATAGCCAAATACTTCCGGCAAATATTGGAATGATTATATACCAAAACGACACTACAAAATCGCTAATTCCGAGCATAATCTCAGTAAGCATTGGTAGTTTAGCGTCGGGTCCGCCCATGTCTTTAATGGTTTTTCCGATAACTGGAATAATGAAAATCATCAGGATGAAGAAGGCGATAATCGTAATGATTAAAAGTACGATCGGGTATGTCATGGCGCCTTTAATTTTTTTCTTCATGGATGAGTTTTTTTCCTGCTGAAGGGCTAGGCGCTTTAAGATGTCATCCAAAATACCTCCAGTTTCACCTGCAGCAACCATGTTTACGTAAATATCATTGAAGGTTTCTGGGTGTTTACTCAGGGCATCCGCGAAAGACATACCGCCTTCAATATCTTTAATCACGGCGTTGATCGTGTCTCGAAAATTGGCGCTTTCGGCGTGTTTTGCCATAGAGTTAAGGGAACGAAGAATAGGAACGCCAGCTGAAACCATGGCGCTTAATTGACGAGTAAACATTACCAATTCTTCAGTCTTGGCGCCTTTCTTTTTCTTGCCGAAAGAAAAACTAAGCTCTTTTTTTGCGCCTTTTTCTTCAATTTTTATCAATTGTCCGCGTGACCTCAAATTATTAATGGCAGATAGTTTGTCGGCTGCTTCAATCGTTGAAGAGACGGTCTCTTTCTTTTTATTGACAAGCAAATATTCAAAAATTGGCATAATATTACTCCCTTGTTGCCCTCAAAACTTCGTCCACGGTGGTGATCCCGCGCAGTGATTTAATAAGTCCGTCCATCTGCATTGTCACCATGCCTTCGGAAATCGCTTGATCTTGAATATCGTTGCTGGTGGCGTTGGCAGTAATCATTTTTTGGATAGGGATGGAAATGCCAAGAACCTCGTAAATGCCAACACGCCCCTTGAATCCATTATGTCCACATTCATCACAGCCTTCTGGGTTCGGCTTCCATAATCGTTCAATTCCTGAATCGGTTGATCCCATGGGCGTGTCGCCGCCAATTTTATCCTCAAAAGCCTGTTCTTCGAGATTGTGAATTTTTTTAATCGACTCAGTGTTTATCTTAAACATCTCGGTGATATACTTTATTTCTTCTTCGTTTGGAGTGTATTCTTGGCGGCAATTCATACACAGGCGCCTAACTAGTCGCTGTCCAATCACCGCTTTTACGGTTGAAGCAATTAAGAACGGCTCGATTCCCATATCCAGCAGACGTGGCAAACATGTTGCAGCGTTATTTGTGTGTAGAGTGGAGAACACCAAGTGTCCAGTTAGCGCCGCTTGAACACCAAGGTTTGCGGTTTCGCCGTCGCGAATTTCTCCGACCATGATGATATTTGGGTCTTGACGAAGTAGCGCCCTTAGTCCTGAAGCGAAGGTCATCCCGGCCTTGGCGTTGGTCTGGGTTTGATTGACCCCTGGGATTTTATATTCTACTGGGTCTTCAATTGTGGAAATATTGACATCTGGAGTATTAAGTTCAGACAAGACGCTAAACAAACTGGTCGATTTTCCCGATCCGGTTGGTCCAGTCACCAGGATCATTCCGTTCGGCTGAGCCATTGCGTCTTTTACGGTCGCGAGCGACAGTCCCCAATAGCCAAGCTGATCCAGCTTAACGGCCTGGTTCGATTCGTCCAAAATACGCATAACCACTTTTTCACCGTCAGCGATTGGCAATGTCGAAACACGAAGCGCGTATTGTTTTCCTGAAACTTTTATCTTAAATCGACCGTCCTGTGGCACGCGGCGTTCGTCGATTTTCAGATTGGAGAGAATTTTAATGCGGCTCACCAAAGCGCCGTGAACATTTCGTGGCAATTTGTTAACTTCCTTCAAAACACCGTCAATTCGATAACGAACCTGAACGTAATCCTCGCGTGGCTCAATGTGAATGTCAGAAGCGTTGGATTTTATGGCATATTCCAGTAACAAATTAACAGTTTGGGCAATTGGTGAATTTTCCGCAAAATCATCTTGGCTAACGTTTTGGTCTTCTGCGGACGTGTCTTTTTGTACCGCAATGACTTCATCAAGCTCGGCGTTAATATTGCCGCGATAATTTTCCAAACAGTCCAAAATGTTACTTTTTGTCGCTAGGAAAACCTTAGTGTTGTAGCCAATTTCTTTCTGAATAAAGTTCAACGCCTGCACGTCGTCTGGATCTTCCATCGCAAGCGACAAGCTGTCATCTTCATTTTTCTCAAAAAGCACAACATTATATTGGCGTGCGATATGTTCAGGAATTCGTTTCAATACATCTTCGGGAATATCCTTTGGCTCAATTCGCACGAAAGGCACACCGATATAATCGCCGATCAACTTTGTCAAATCTTCCTCAGAAATGACTTTTTGTTCAATAGTGGTCTCTTGCAATGTTTGCTTCGACCGTTCAGCGATCAATTTCAAATCAGCAAGCTGCGGCTCATCAACAACCCCACCTTGTTTCAGAATGCTCTCAATTGTCTGGTCTGAAACACGCATAACTCTTATGTTTATTGTACTATTATCGCCAAAAAAAAGCTAGCATAGTATAATATAAGAGTGAATATTTCTAGTGAAGAGAAAATGCGAGAATTGGGCGCGGCAATTGGTCGGGCTGTTTCTGGCGGGGAAGTGCTGGAATTGGTCGGTGATATTGGCGCGGGGAAAACCACATTGACGAAGGGAATTGCGCGGGCTTTAGAGATCAATGAGCCAGTTCAAAGTCCAACTTTCACTATTTCACGCGTGTACGATTCACCTCGCGGTCTGAGTTTGGCGCATTACGATTTTTATAGATTGGGAAATGCTGGAATTATGAGCGAGGAGATTCGCGAAGTGGCGGCTTCTAATTCGGTGGTTGTAGTTGAATGGGCTGGCGCTGTTGACGATGCATTGCCGAGCGATCGGTTGGTGATAAAAATTACTGCGATTAGCGAAGAAGGGCGGCTTGTGGAATTTTATCCTGGCGGCAAAAAATCTGATGAACTTTTGGGAAAAATAAAGGAGAATATGGCGTGATAATTTTATTGGACACTTCAACATCAACATGTTTTTTGACAATAGTCAATGGAGAAAATCGTCAGGATTTTGAATGGGAAGCTGGGCGAACGTTGGCGCGGAATTTGTTGAAATTTTTGGAAGAAAAGACTGGCGATTTGCATCTGATAAGCGGCATTGGCGTGATGAAAGGACCAGGAAGTTTTACGGGGTTGAGAATTGGTTTGACGGTTGTGAATACCTTGGCGGACAGCTTGAATATTCCTATTGTTGGTGTGATGGGTGACAATTGGCATGATTTGGCTTTGGGCAAATTGCGTTCTGGCGAGAATGAAAAAATTGTTATGCCAGAGTACGGTGCTGCTGCGAATATCACTGCGCCGCGAAAATAATTTTTATCGCCCAAACCGTCAAAACCGTGTATAATTAAATTACGGCGGTTTGTGATTTTTGATTCGCCGAATTAGATAGTTTGAAGTTGATTGGCTGTTGATATTTTTCCCTGAGACGAACACTCAGGGGCGGCTGATCGGAAAGGAATGATAATGATAGAAGTAATTATTGCCGCGGCTATTGGAGCTGGCGCGGGCGCTGCTGGTCTTGTTGGATATCAGCGAACTCGCCAAATTAACGGTAAAAATCAGATTGAGCGAGATCTGGCAGATGCAAAAACTAAGGCGAGCGATATTGTCCTAAAGGCTAAGGACGAGGCGCTTAAGATTGAAAACGAGCGTCGCAAGGAATGGCAAAAGACGGAAAATCGCTTGGCGGATCGTGAGAAGACTCTGGATAATAAGCTAGAGGAGCTTGATCGACGAGCAGAAAAATTGCGCGCGCATGAGGATGAAGTTGATAATCTTAAAAATGAAATTCGCGACATTCGCGCACGTCAGCAGGAAAAGCTTGAAAAAATCGCTGGATTGAAGAAAAAAGATGCTGCCGACAAGTTAATGCAGATGACTGAGCGCGACATTAAGCAAGACTTGGTCGGTTTGGTGTCAAAATTACAGCATGACGCAATGGATGATGCTGAAGAGCGGGCACAAATGATTTTGGTGACTGCAATGGAGCGAATGAGTAGTGAAGTTACCGCTGAGCGCACTGTGACTGCCGTTAAGTTGACAGATGATGAGATGAAAGGTCGAATTATTGGTAAGGAAGGGCGTAATATTCAGGCGCTCCAGCGCGAAACTGGCGTCGATATTTTAGTTGACGACACACCTGGCATGATTATTTTGTCGAGTTTTGATCCTGTTCGCCGACAAGTGGCTCGCTTGAGTCTTGAGATGCTAATGAAGGACGGTCGTATTCATCCTGCGCGCATTGAAGAGGTTGTTGCCAAGGCTAAGAAACAGATTGAGAAAGAAGTTCGCCAGGCTGGTGAAGATGCTATGCGCGAAACTGGCGTGGTTGGAATTCCGAAGGAAATGCTGCTACTTCTTGGTGAATTGAAGTTTCGTACCAGCTTCGGGCAGAATGTCCTGAAACATTCGACTGAGATGGCGCAAATTGCTGGAATGATTGCTGAAGAAATCGGCGCGGATGTGCGCATTACGAAAATTGCTACACTTCTTCATGATGTCGGTAAGGCGGTGTCGCATAAAATTGAGGGTAAACATCATCATATTGGGGCGGAATTGGCTCGTAAATATGGTATGGACGAGAGAATTGTTCACGCAATCGAAGCACACCACGATGATATCGAAGCGACAACTCCAGAGGCAATTATTGTTCGAGTCTGTGATGCGGCTTCGGCTGCACGTCCGGGCGCTCGTAATGTTTCTGCTGAAAACTTTGCAGAGCGAATGCGCGATTTGGAAAATGTCGCTACGAGCTTTGAGGGAATTGATAAGGCTTACGCAATTTCTGCTGGTCGTGAAGTTCGTGTGATCGTGAGACCTCAGACGATTGATGATTTGTCGGCGATTAAATTGGCGCGAGATATTGCGACGAAAATTGAGTCGACAATGCAATATCCTGGCACCATTAAGGTTAACGTGATTCGCGAAACGCGAGCGATTGAGTTTGCTAAATAATGAAATTTACAGATGAAGAGCGACGGGCTTGGTTGGCAAGTTTGGACAGGCGTTTTTCTAGTGCGGCGGTGCTGATTGAAAATGAGCAGGGCGAACTGTTGATTGTTAAAGCTGGTTATAAAGACCATTGGTCACTGCCTGGTGGCATTGTTGACGCTGGAGAATCTCCGCTAGAAGCGGCGGTGCGCGAGGTGAAAGAAGAAGTTGATATTCAAGTCGACCCTAAGGATCTGAAACTTGCCATGGTTGCTTCGCGTCATTCTGATGAGTTTTTGACACATCAATTTGTGTTTTTTACAAAGTTAGAAAACGATGCTTTTTCTGAGATAAAATTGCAGGAATCGGAAATTGTGGCCAGCAAATTTATCGCCAAAAATGAGGTTGATTTTGAAGACATGTCGCTACTCTGGGTAATCAGATTTTGGGCAATTGATAAATTCGGTTACGTAAATACGAAAATTATTGATAATGACGGCGTGAAAAAAGAAGTTGTAGAATTTTTTGCGCCGATGATTGGAGGGAAATAATGGGAATATTAGTTATTAGTCGACACGGTGAGAGCGAGTGGAATCTGCTCGGTAAGTGGACTGGCTGGACGGATGTTAATTTGACGGAAAAAGGTCACAATGACACCGTGCGATTGGGCGCTTTATTGAAAGGCGTGGTATTTAATGAAGCTTACACTTCATCATTAAAACGCACACAACAAACTTTGGCAGCGCTACTCGAAGGGTGTGGTGTCGAAAATCTACAAACAACGCATGCAACTGAGTTAAACGAGCGTGATTATGGCGATTTAACTGGAAAAAATAAATGGGAAGTTAAAGCGGAGATTGGTGAAGAGGCTTTTAATGGCATTCGACGCGGTTGGGATTATCCAGTGCCGGGCGGCGAAACTTTGAAAGATGTTTATGCGCGGGTTGTTCCATATTTTGAGCAAGAGATTTTGCCGAAATTGCAGAATGGTGAGAATATTTTATTGGTGGCGCACGGCAATTCTATTCGGGCTTTAATTAAACATCTCGACCAAGTTCCAGAAGCCGAGATGGCGAATGTAGAGATGCCATTTGGTCAATTGCTGGTTTATACGTTCGAGCCCGGTCAATCTTTACCAATCAAAAAAGAAGTGCTGTCGGTTGAGATTGAAGCCGTGAATGCTTAAATAGTTGTATATATTTCGTATGCACTTAACGCCGATAAAAATTGTTGAAATCTAAGAGTGTCGTCGCCGCGATATGGCCACGTTGCATGGTTCAGCCAGAAACCCATTAAGGTTAGACAATGATCTAAATTTATTTCTTTGTAATAGTTTGAAATATTATGACCGCTTTTATGTAGGTCGATTAGCAGGCTAGTGATGTCGCTACCGGACTCTCCGGGTCCAGACCAACTCCAGTCGATTAACTTAGTGCCGCGTTTGGGGTACCAAGCCATATTTGATTGTCGAATGTCGTGATGACAAAAAACTAATTTTTTTATATCGCTATGTCGGCTTCCGGCACTTAGTAGGGCGGGTAAGTCTGCCAATAATTTCTTAGCTATATTTTGGCTATGGGGCGTTAATCTGTCTAAGAATCCTAATGACAATTCTCTCAATTTAGCCATTTTCTGTTCGTCTAACGAAGCCCACCCTTCTTTAATAAAACTATCGCGCGACGATTCGATATTAAAAGTATCAGGCGGTAATGGTATATTTTCCAACTCGTCAAACTTTTCCTTCGCTGATTTGATATAAGCGTCTAGCGTTTCGCTCTTTGCTCGCCATAGCCAACCTTCATCTGGCGTCATTGCCTCCATGATGAAAGTGTCATCGTCTCGCAATATTGATCTGGGTGGAATTCCACTATATCCATGGCATCTCAAATAGGATATTGTGAACGCTTCTTTTCTCAAATATTGGCGCAGTCTATTTCGCTTAATATCATCGTATCTAGTCGATGTTCGCTTAATAAATACCGAATAATCATTTTTTGTGGCGATAATTTTGTCGTATTGCATATGACCGCCGTTAATATTGCGATAATCTTCGGAAAACTCTGCTATCTTAATTAGCGACCGACAAGACAAATAGTCAATAGCTCTGGCTACTATTTCATCATGCGATGCGTATAATTTAGGCAAATTATTGAGCGGTAGCCAGGCTGCGTCGATAGCGTCGTCTCGTCCTGACGCCTCTGATAGTTCGTTGACTATGAACAAGTACGCACTGGTTTCGATCCATGACGTCTGACTGTTGCGTGGATCGTTAACGAGCCCTTTATATATTAATATTGGATCGTCACTAATTATCGTTCCAGTTTCTTCTTTTGTTTCGCGAATTGCTGCGGTAAAGGAGTCTTCTTCGGAATTGATGAACCCTCCAGGCAATGCCCATTCACCGCTGGATCGTTTTATCAAAAGAATTTTTTGTGCGATTGTGTTGATTATTACGCTGTCTGCGGTGTAATTTGGACCGTCATACCATAATTTACGATTTATAGATATTGGCATTGTTTTTTCATACAGCAGCTAGAGTATTATTCAGTGCATTTTCCGCCAAAGCTGCTTTTACACGTTTACTATACTCTCTAATTTTATCACCTGAACCTATATGTTTGCCAGGAGTGTCGCTCAATTTGACCGTAGATACTCCATTGACTTCTGTGGCTTTCATAACAAAGTTGTTGGGTGTAATTCCAAGGTCGTTAGTCAAAGTCGTGCCCCAACCGAATGTTACATTTATTTTGTCCTTAAAGTAATCAGCTATCCTAATAATTTCGCCCACATCAAGTCCATCACTAAAGACGATAGTTTTCTCCAAAGGATCAATTCCGTTCTTTTTGTAAATTTCAATAGCCTTATTTCCAAATTCTATTGGGTCGCCGGAATCGTGGCGTAATCCTTTCCAAGAAGACCATTGATCTGGAGTGAAGTCGGCGAAGAAGAAGTCGGTTGTAAATGTATCTGTTAGGGCAATTGATAGCTCGTCGCCGTATGTGTTTTGCCAGTCTCTTAGTGCCTGATTGTGACCACTTAGTGGGTTGTTTCCGGCTTTATCTGCTAGTGCAGCGTAAACCATTGGCATTTCGTGTGCAAAAGTTCCAATCGGTTTTAATCCTAGTTTATGCGCCAAGTATATATTTGAAGTTCCGACAAAATTGTCAGGGAGTTCATTTGCGACTCGTTCAATTACGTGCCTATGCCAATTAAAGCTAAAGCGTCGTCTTGTGCCGAAATCAGAAAATTTAATATCTGGGCGGCTTTAAGTATAGAAATTTGTTTGCAAATTTATTCTGTACTTATTTAGTGATATATGTTAAGATAGATCAGAGCGAATGATAGAGATATCTTCGGGGTGTGGCGCAGTTGGCTAGCGCGCGCGGTTTGGGACCGTGAGGTCGAAGGTTCGAGTCCTTTCACCCCGACCACACGAGAAATCATCGTTTTTTAGGAACCCTTCCCAGGGTTCCTTTAATTTATGTGTAATCTCACACCTCTGTTCTTTTCCTCTTCCGTATTGCTTTACTGTAAAGTTTGAGAAGAAAATTCTTAGCACTCCGTCAATAAGGGTCATATCTGTCACTTTTCGTAATCTATCAGATATAGAACCGAAGAGTTCGAGATATTCATCGTATGTAAGGATTGATTCTTTTAGGCTATCTTTTTGATGCCTTAGTTTCCTCAGGTCCTTTTGTAGGCTATCTAATTCATCACTAATTTCATCGAGGTTGTAATGCCCCTTAAGGTCGGGATTGGTGACAATAAGCTTCTTAACGCTATCGTATTCTCTCTTCTTTGAGCCGATAGCATTAGAGAATGACATAATTCTTGAAGTGAGGTCTTTTGAGTATTGAGCAGTATAAACTCGAGAGTCCTCAACAAACCGTTTGTAATTGCTCGCTGTGTCAAATACATGCTTATCGAGAAAGCTATACGCATGGTTCAATACTTTATTGGCACGAACACTTTTGCCCCTAAACTCACATCCGTCGGTCTCACACTTGTAATTATAATAGTAAATCCTACCATCCTTGCGCTGCTTAGAAGTTAATCCCGAGCTAAAACTCTTATTGCAGAAACCACAAAATACAACACCTCTCAAAAGATCCGCTTTTGTGTTCCTGCCTTTATTTATCATCATTGAAGATACAATCTTTGTAGAGTCAAGGCTCTTTATTTTGTTGAGTCTCAAGAAATCGTCAACACTTATCATTGGCTGAAAGTCGTAATACTCCTGAAGCTTTGCAAGTGATTTGCCATATTTCAATACGCCAGCGTATATAGGGTCGTGAAAAACATTGGAGATCTTATTTACATTCCACACAAACTTCACAGTCTCTTTACCTTTACGCCGCAGCTCGTAGCCCTCACTAGTCAGCCAATCGGCAATTTCTTGTAGGGTAGCATTTCCCTCTATTCGTTTATGAAATGCCTGTTGCAGGAGTGTAAAGTTGCGTCCGTCAGGGTAGAGTCTGCCGTCCTTAATGAAGTATCCGTGCTTTTGCTCATCAAAGAAAAAGCCATCTTCAGTTTTACGACGATTGCCCCTTGTTACACTTTCACTCAGGTGTTCAGAGTATTGCTTTGATAGTACAAATGATATACCTAATAACATTTTTCCTGTCGGACTGTTTTCAAAGGCGGAGGTGGCAAAGCGAATATCCTTGAGAATACCTTTGTCTAGTAGGTCAATAATCTCTCCAGCCTCTTTCATGTTGCGTGCCAGGCGGTCGGGATGCCAGGCAATAATACCATCAACCTCGCCATAGCGTATATCATCTAATAACTTGCTGAATTTTGGGCGAATACCAGGATCTTTTGCAGATTGTTTTTCCTCTACTGGCTCGCCAACGATTCGTAGCCCCTCAGGCTTCACCACACGCTCAATACAGTCTTTTATCTGGTCGGGTATCGATCGTTCCTGTCTTTCGTCTCCCGTGGTAGATTTGCGGGCATAAATAACATAATTTAGCTCCTTAAAGTCTACATCGGTGGGTGCGTCTGGAATAGTGTTCATCAGCAGGCTATACAGGTCATGAACTGTACTAGATGATGATCTGCTATCCGAACTCTCCATACTTACTATCATTATAGTAGTTCGAGTAACTTATGGCTATGGCTAGAATACTATTTTTACAGAAATTGTTTTACCAGTTTTGCTATCAAATTCATCAATATAACTGATTAATTCGTCAGAATCGTGCTCAAATTTTTCACATAACTGCAGTAGAGCTACAAGATCAATCACGGCAATACCAGTGGACCTGTAAACAGGTGAGCGCCGTGTATCTTTAGTGCACGATGTGACTTTACTCATGCACTAATGGTATATTTATCGAGACATAAAATATCTGGGCTATATATTAAGAACCTATAACCCCTTTACGATTTTTTGATAGTATTTTCTAAAATCATTTTCGCTCAAGGTAGGTATATTTCCTTCGTATCCCTCCAGTCTGCCATGTGAATAGTCTGCATATATTTCAGACATCTTTCGGTTTTTGAGTACACGCTGACGATGTATGTAATACGCCAACTCTGGTTTGATTGACTTCTTGCCACTAGTGCCGCCAATGTCTCCCTGAAGCTCTTTTACGAGCTTCCAGATAGCATCTAAATCTTTCCTGGTTGTTTTGTAATGCAGACGCAAGACAACCTCGTCTCCCTCGCAATACACGCGGGGGATATACTTCATTCTATATAGGGCTGGCGCTTCTGGTGTGAGCAAAAGTTGCATGGCGGTTTCTGTCTTTATGTTAAAGGTGTCGCTTACTTCAGCTGCACAATCATGCACCTTACGGGCACTGTCGTCATTACCGTCAACTCGTCCAAGTAGACTATATATACCCATAAAAACATTTTTCAAGTGTCTTTGCTCGATTTCCTTGAATTCTGTACTGTGTTTGATATCGGCTAAAAATACATCCTTATTTCCCCTAAGGTTGTGAATATACTTATTATGAACAGCATTCGACATTTATTTTATTATACAAAATACCAATGAATCATAGTGATACAGACAGCTTGCTTTATAGATATTCTTGCCCCTTCTAGCCGTCTTGCCTTGTAGACGGTCCATCCCTGTTAAGTGTACTTGTCTTGTAGTAAGCTCTACCCATGCTTAATCATCTTGCCTTGTAGATGTGAGCTAATAACAATTTGTGAAGGTTGTCGACCCGATAGAGCTACTCGTACAGCTTATACTTGATCTATATCCGCTGTTTGATGATGTACTCTTTGAAGACTCTAGCCACTTATTATATTTATCGACTTCCTGTTGACGCTTTGCCTTGTAATCTGCGATATATTCTTCGCTATTTTCAGTCTTATATTCTCGATAACAAGATATTACACTGTCGTAGTACGAATTTATTATGTCTGTTGATCCGTCTCTAAACGAAACCATATCATCGCCATCTTTGTCGGCAGCTTTCCACGCTTTATCGTAGGCTGTGTACGCATTATCTAAACATTTCGCCTGGCTTGCATAAGTTGAGTTACTGTCAAGATTTTTTTGCGTATTAAGATAGCCGAAGATGATTGGAGACAACAAGACGGCTAGAGTTACTACAATAATGGATACGCCAATTAACTTATGGTGGCTTGAGGCTTTATTCTCCTCAATATCATGCCATAGCTTCAATTCGTCTCTGCTGCTAACACTTTTATGAGTTCCTGCGTGTTTTTGGAACATTACCGCTTCATTCTTCAGGTCTTTAAGGTGTCTTTCTAGCTTATCTTTTGTAGATTTGCGAACACCAGTAATGATTGCTAATACGAGAACTATTACAAGTAAAACAATAGAGGCTATACCAGTTATTTTTGATAGTGCCTCACCGCCTGGCTGATCCATAGATACTAATGCTGTGATTGCACAAACAACCAAAAGTAGTGATGGTATTCCGACGGATATACCCTGATTATCTAGGAGAGTGTCATATTGATTAAGTTGCTGCTTCTTTTGTCGATATTCATTTCTTATATCTATCAATATGTCGTCGTCTTTTGCCGTAGTCACAAACATCCTCCTTGTTACTTATGCTAGTTATGGAGGCAAACTAAAAAGCTCGCCGCCAGTGATAGCCGAAGCTACCCGATACCGTTTCCAGTACCGACCATCGTGAAATAGTGCTCTGACGACGAGCTGTTATTTCACGATGGTTTTTATAACAACCATGCCGCCAAGGCGGTTTAGGTTGCATGTTTATAATTATATCACTCTAGTAATGAAAATGTGCCCGGCTTAGTTTAACAGAAGTGAAGCATCAATAGTGTGATGCTAATATACAATATTACCAACAAAAGTAGCGGACGGACCGTGATGAACACGTGACTCTAATTTCTGACAAAAGTCTGCTTGCAGCCGCCTTGTTCGCTACTATGTAATCAAAAAGTTCGAAGAGCATTTGTTTTTCTCGACCAATTGGAATCATTCAGTGTATTAAAATAACTGGCATTTGACCAGTTATTTTTTATTTTCGTATAGTCCGATAATCAAGTCACCGTCATGGAATTCTTGCTTTAATTGCCAATAGGGCGGAACTTGTTTTTTATATTCATCATATGTTTTTTCGCGGAGAATGAGCCAGATTCTTGGAGATTTTACTAACTCTAAAGAACTAATTTCTGGAGTATTTAATTTTTTAATTAATCCCCATTCGCCAACCCAACCTAGCTCTTCTTTTGGCTTCAGAAGTATAATTTCTTTATTTGTGCGGTTGTAATAGGAAGTGTGAAAATAAGTGTAGATCTCGCCAGAAATAATAGCATCACTACTCTGGATATTTTCATTTATATGATTCATGGCTGTGTTGGTGTTATTCCAAGACGATTCTGCAATGTTTTTACTGCCAATATGCCACATGTAATGACCGATAAATAACGTCAGAATGATAGATATTCCAATAGACCACCATTTTTTATTAGAAAAAATAAGCCCGATGAATATTGCAATCAAGCCGTAAAACGCTGGCGCTGAATAAGTGAAGTAGCGGTCTAAGTAAACTGGTCGACCCTGGCTGAGTGTGTAAACGATGATCATCGGTAGCAGTAACCAAATTGTTAAAATCCAAATTGCTGCTTGATATTTTGGGCGTTTTTTTGCTAGAATGAATGAAATTACGACTATAATTGGCGGCAGTAGCAACCCAAAATAGCGGACAATCCTGTCGTCGTAAGTTAAGAACATTGATAGTGTTGTTGGGATGGTAAATTTAGTGACTTCGGGGATCCAGAAACCGCCACTTACTCGGCTGGTTTGGGAGATCATAACTGGTAGCCAGGGGAGGAATAGCAAAAAGCATGTTCCTGCGGCAAGCCAAACGTTTTTATCCTTAAATATATTTTTTATGGCAGTGCGATTTCCGTCAAGTTTTAGCCATATATATGCGAAATGCGCGGGTAGCATTAATGCTAGAAAATATTGCGTATAAAGACCGAGTGCTACTAAAATTCCATATAGCACCCACCAGAACTTCTTATTTTTGTGCTCGACTGCCACGACAAATGCGTAAGTCATTGCTACAGCCAAAAGTGCCGCCAGCGCATACATTCGAGCTTCGTCGCTATAGCGAATTAAGAACGGTCCTAGTGCTGCTAAAAAACTTCCAAATACGGCAATTCTTTTAGAGAAAAGTTTTTGGAGTAATAGAAACAATAGAGCAATTGTCAGAACTCCGCACGCAACACTAAACCCTCTGAGTGAAGCTACGGAATTGCCGAAAATCAATTGCCAAACATGCATGATAACGTAATAAAGCGGCGGGTGGACGTCCGTGGTCGTAATGGCGATAATTTCTCTGATTGGCTGCTGAATGATGGCTGCCGTATATCCTTCATCATGCCAAATATCGGCTTTTGTTAAATAGGTAAGTCGAACGTTGATGGCTAAGATTAAGATTGGAATTAGCCAAATCCAACCGGGCATTTTATGAAGAAATGCATATAGCTTTTTAAGATATATACGGATTTTTTTCATGAATTATCTGGATAATTTTAACGCTATCTCTCTCGCTTTATTCGCTAAAGTATCGTCAATTTTTCCCAATCCCGAATCTGAACTTACGCCGCGTCGCTCTAGTGCTTCGCCAATAAGAAAGTCTGCAATTTGCGGGTTTTTGGGTAGAATCGGGCCGTGAAGATAAGTGGCAATGATGTTGTTATAGCGAACACCTTCATTTGCGTCGGTCATATTATTGCCGGCGCCTTTAATAACTTGCCCAAGAGGTTTGGCAGTTCTATCTAAGAAAGTTTGTCCGCTGTGATTTTCATAGCCAACAATATCGCCAAATTCCTGGCTTCTAATGACAATGTTACCAATCATCCGCTCGTCGCCAGCAATTGTTTCAATCGGCAGAATGTTAGCGCCAACAATTTCCTCGCCCTTGAGTGTTCGGAAAAATCGACCAAATAATTGGTACATTCCGCAAATCATCAACATCGGCACGCCATCTTTTGCTAATTGTCGCAGTTCATCAGCTCGCGCTAGAAGGTCGTTTTGGATAATCGTCTGCCCAGAATCTTGTCCGCCGCCGCCAACAAAAATATCAATTTTAGAAAAATCCGTTGAATCGCCTGGATTGTGATCGATAATCTCAACATCGAAGCCGCGTCGCTCTAGCCGTTTTTTCAGGACTAGCGTGTTGCCCCAGTCGCCATAAAGATTCATATCTCGCGGATAAAGTTGCGCAATTGTTATTTTCATTATGATATTTCCTCCACGTCGGTTTTTTCGCTCAGCAAGCGACGAATTGCTGTCATGGCTGTGTAGCTACAAAAAATCTGTTTTGGCTCGTCGGGATTAGTATTAATGAAATCTTCCAGGGCTTTCGAAATATTGGTGTCAATTTTTCCAATTGGAATATCGTCATATTGGAGTCGCAAAGCCATATCGTAAGCGCGCGCACCGCTGATCATCGCTACGTTTTTTAATAGCGAAAAATCGACGTCCCAGAACCAACTGACATCTCGTCCGTCGGCGTAATTGTCATTAACGGCGATCATCGTAGTGCTATTATTTTTGGCGAACGACAGAAGTGCCAACCGAAAGCCGCTCGGATTTTTCACCAAAATAAGCTCAATTGGCGTGCCGTTTAAGTAAATCGTTTCGCCACGACCAAACGCCGGCTTTATGTTTTCCAGCGCAGATAAAATCGTATCGGTAATTTCCGGTCCCGCGACTTGTCGAGCCAGGGCAACCGCCGCCGCCGCATTGAGAAGATTATAAACTCCAGTGAGTTGCAGATCTACGTCAATTTCTTTATTGTCAATTTGAAAAGTCGCCTGTTGAGAGTTAATTTTTTTCAATAAAACATCGGCAACTACGCTTTGATTTGCGACTGCGGTTCCGTATTTTAGAGTGTCGTCTGTTGGCATTAATTGAAGCAATTCGCTGGTTGTACCGAAGAAAACTTTTTTAGCCTGAATATGTTCGCTAATCTTAAAAATTCGCGGATCGTCGCGGTTGAGAACGACAGTGTCGCTGGTGGCTTCAGCTATTTTTTGAAGCAATGCGGCTGTATTGTCAATTTCTCCAAATCTGTCCAATTGATCGCGCATAACATTCAGAAGCAGGGAAAAGCGCGGACGAACAATCTGCACGAATTTAACCGCCCAAGCTTCGTCAAGTTCCAGAACTGCAATGTCGGCGTCCAGCTTGCCGCGAATATTAACCTCATCAAGTAGCGCCGCCGCCACGCCTCGGGAAAAATTGCTACCAGTGCGATTAGTGAAGACTTTCAGCCCGACTGATTCCAGCAATTCTACGACGATTTTTGTCGTCGTCGTTTTCCCATTCGTTCCGCTGATAATCACCACGCCTTGCGGTAAATCTGCCAACGTTCTCTGAATAAATTTTGGGTCAATTTTTTCAATCACCAAACCCGGCAAGGCTGAACCGCCGCCGCGTAATTTAGCGACTTTCTTGACGCTTTTGCCAATAATAGTAATAATCATCTGTCTTGCCATATTGTCTATTATACTCTGCCGGGTCGATGTGCTACAATATCAATATGTTTTTGGTGGGTATCTTTCAGTGGTGGTATGGCAATGGCTTGTTGCAATATATACGACAAAGTTTTCTGGGAGTTTTACGAACCGCAGATTTTTTCTCAGTCGGGCTACTTTTGAAAACCTTATTCAATCCATTTCGCCAGATTTCAGCCGCTCCGGTTGGTGGCGACTTATCCGTGCAACTATCTGCGTTTTTTGACAAAATGTTCTCGCGAGTAATTGGCGCGGTGGTGCGCTCCATGGTGATAATTATTGGAATATTGATGATATTGCTACGATTTTTGTGGATGATTGTAGGAATTATTATGTGGCTGGCGCTGCCGCTGATGCCGTTTATCGGAATTATTTTATGGCAACTGGGAGTTTCTGTATGGAAATAGAGCCGAGATTTAATTACGACAGTTTACGATCTCAGAAAGCGCGATTTTCTGTAAGGTTTGGCAATGCTTGGCATATCGTGGCGATAGCTGTCGGCATTATGATGGTGCTACTTGGTTTGTGGTCGTTGATTGAACACGGGGCGATTGGCTGGCTATTATTTGGCCTGAGCGGTCCAATGATTATGGTGTCAATTTGGTGGGAAAAAGATCTTAAGACGGCGGAAATTAGTAAAAATCCTAAGACAATTGACGATGTGATGGCGGCGGACGTTTTGGGTAAATTGCCGCGCAGGCCGACGCCGATTGATATTGCTGAGGCGATTACAGGCACGCGAGCTGGGCAATTTTTATCGGTGCGGCTGGGTTTGACGCCGAATTTCTTGCGTAATATTTCCGTCGATGATCCGAATCGAACGGAGCAGATTTGGCAGGCGGCGATTGAAATTTGGCAGAGCACGAAAAGTCCGAAGATTACTAGTGCGGTTTTGGCGGCGGCGATAGTAAAGCAATTGCCGCAGCACAATTCTTTGCTGGCGAATATGAAGATCGATTTTCATGATATCGAGGAGGCTATTCGATGGTACGAGCGAATAAAGGCGCTGATTGACCAATATAAAGAGAAGCCGTTAAATACGGGCGGAATTGCTAGGGATTGGTCTTTTGGTTATACGCCGCTGTTGAGTCGATTTGCTCAGAATATTAGCGTCAGTGTATCTGGCGGCGCGTTTACGACTAAGTTGGCTGCGCACGAGGAGACGCTGGGGCAGATGCTTAAAACGTTTAGTTCTGGTGGGCGGCAGAATATTACGCTGGTTGGAGCTGATGGTGCTGGAAAAAGCACTGTCGTGTCGGCGTTTGCGGAAATGCTGATTGACGGACATCGAGGCGTTCCTGGTTCGCTGATGTACCAGCAAGTTTTTATGCTTGACGCGTCGTCGTTGATTAGCGTGGCGTCTGGTCGTGGGGAATTGGAAAATCTGGTTACGATGATTTTGAACGAAGCTTTTCTGTCGAAAAACGTGATTTTATGTCTGGACAATGCGCAATTATTCTTCGAAGAAGGCGTTGGTTCGGTTGACCTGAGTAATGTGTTATTGCCAATTCTGGAAGCAGGCAGACTTAGGACAATTTTAACGATGGACGATCAGCGATTTTTGCAAATTTCCCAGACTAAGCCGCAGCTTGCTCACGCTTTGAATACAATTGCAATTCAGCCGTCAAACGAACCTGAAACTATGAAAATTATGCGTGATCAATTGGTTTTATTTGAGGCGCAGCACAAAGTGACATATATGTATCAGGCGCTGGCGGAGGCGTATCGTGTTGGTGATCGTTATGTTCAGGACTTAGTGATGCCAGGTAAGGCGTTGAAAATTTTGGAAGCGGCGGCAAGTTATGCGAGTGGCGGGCTAGTGACCGCGCAATCTGTGGACGACGCGATTGAAAAAACTCTTGGCATAAAAATCTCGGTAGCATCTTTGAGTGACGAAAAGGAAAAATTGTTGAACTTGGAGTCGTTAATTCATCAGCGAATGATCAATCAAACGCGAGCCGTGACAGTTGTTTCTGACGCCATTCGTCGCGCGCGCACAGGTGTTAGAAATCAGAATCGACCGATTGGCGCATTCCTGTTTCTTGGTCCGACTGGTGTTGGTAAAACGGAGCTTTCGAAAGCTTTGGCGGATGTTTATTTTGGCGGTGAGGGCAATATGATTCGCTTGGATTTGAACGAATTTGTTAGACCGGATGACGTGGCTAGGTTAATTGCGGATGGTGCGCGAGATCCAGGGAGTTTGACGGCTCAAGTTCAGAAGCGTCCGTTCTCTGTCGTGCTTTTGGATGAAATTGAAAAGGCTCATCCGCAGGTCTTGACGACACTTCTGCAGCTTTTGGATGAGGGAATATTGCGTGATGAAAATAACCGAGAAATTAGTTTTCGCGATACGATTGTAATTGCGACGTCAAATGCTGGCGCGGATAGAATTCGTGAATATATTGAGCGGGGCTATCAATTGGAGCAGTTCGAGCAGACATTTATTAACGAGTTGATTAATGCCAATTTATTCCGCCCAGAGTTTTTGAACCGTTTTGATGAAATTGTTCTGTTCCGTCCGCTAGGAAAAGAGGAATTGCTGCAGGTTGTTGATTTGATTTTGGCGGGAGTTAATAAGACTTTGGCGCCGCAAAAAATTCAAGTTGCGGTCGAGGAAGAAGGTAAGAAATTGCTAGTCGAGGCTGGCTATGATCCAAGATTGGGAGCTCGTCCGATGCGCCGCGTCGTCCAGCGCGCTGTTGAGAATACTGTCGCCAAGCAAATGCTAGCTGGCACAATTGCGCCTGGATCAACTACAATTATTACCACCGAACAAATCCGCCAGATCTTAAGCAGCCAAGCTCCTCAAGTGTCAGTGATTACTCCAAACAGTTAGTTGAGTCTCTTGACGATAGATTTAGTGAACTCTCTGTTAAATGGAGTCACGGCTGCGACAGCGAATGTGCCAATACCTCTTACAAGTGCACGACTCTTAGCTTTGAAGCGTTCTTCGACTGCCATATTTGGATTTGAAGTGTCAATCTTTGGTGATTCAGACAAAAACGCCAACCGCACAGCTCTTGCGCCCAGTGCCAGACTCCTCTTTGTATCGCCAGCCAGCGCTTCAGCGAAGCCTGTACGAGCAGTAAAGTTAATGTCGTATTGGTCAATCTTGCGGTCCTTGTCGGTAGCATGCTTGCGAGACTCTTCAATATAGCGCAGGCCTTTGCTTAGATTTTCTGTTGCCCGTTGAGAGTTTTCCTGATTATCATAAGAAGGGTCTGTTACGATAAGCTGCAGCTGCAGGGTTCCGAGCGTTGCGACGCTCGCGCCTAGTTCACGTAGTGTACTGCGATTCTCTTCTTCTTCGACCAAAGCTTTGTGTTGCTCCACTGCTTCAGTAGCCCATTTTTCGGATTCATCGTAGTCGCCTTGATGGCGGTAGGCGGCACTTAAATCACGAGCAGCACGGGCTTGTTCGGATAAGTTTGGCGCCAAATTATAAGCCAGGGAGGCTAATATGGCCGCCTGCTCGAAATCTTTCTCGCGTATTGCTTTTAGAACGGCTTCCATTACGCTAGGGAAGTCATTTATAGGCCTTTGTTCGTTAGTCTCCATCATGATCCTATTTATACCACTATTTAATATAAAAAGCAAGCAAATAGTAGTTATAATTAAAACCCGTCACAATAACGGGTTAATCTGGTACTCCGCACAGGAATCGAACCTGCAACCTTTGGTACCGGAAACCAACGCTCTATCCAGTTGAGCTAACGGGGCGTGTGTTTTGTTGATGCAATAAAATGGTACACCCGGCAAGATTCGAACTTGCGACCCCTTGGTTCGAAGCCAAGTACTCTAATCCGCTGAGCTACGGGTGCGTATGAAGTTATTATAACATAGATGACGTGTGAGTAAAATGATATACTATATGCATGGACGTTATGACTAATATATCACTGAAACAATACACAACTATGAAATTGGGAGGTGAGACTCGTTATATGGCGACGGCGGATTCTGCTGGTGATGTTGTGTCGCTATATCGTAATGCCCGAAAGGAAAATTTGCCGATTTTTGTATTGGGTGGTGGCAGCAATGTGATTACGCATGACGAGGTTTTTGAAGGAATCGTACTGTTGAATAAGATCAAAGGTTTTGAGGTTATTTCTGAAACTGACGAAACAACTGATGTAAAAATTGGTGCGGGCGAAGCCTGGGATGAGGTCGTTGAGAAGGCTATTGGGCTTGGACTTCAGGGAGTTGAGGCTATGTCGGGAATTCCTGGAACGGCTGGAGCTGCGCCGGTTCAGAACGTTGGGGCGTACGGGCAAGAAATTGCCGACACGTTGATTAGTCTGGAGGCTTACGATTCAAAAACCGACACGATTGTAACTATTTCCGCTGACGAATGTGATTTTTCTTATCGAAATAGCATTTTTCGCGACAAGGAAAAAGGGCGATATTGCATTCTGAATATTACTTTGCGATTAAATAAAGCAGAGCCGAAACCGCCATACTACGCTTCTTTACAGAAATATATTGATGAAAATGATATTCGTGAGGTTAATTTGTCAGTGATCCGCGTGGCAGTTCTTAATATTCGTTCGGAAAAATTGCCAGACCCAGCGGAATTGCCAAGTGCAGGTTCTTTCTTCAAAAACGCGTTGGTTGAAAAATGGAAATTGGAAGAATTGCAAAAAGAATATAGCGACATTCCAAATTATGCAATGTCTGACGGAAGATATAAAATACCGACAGGTTGGTTGATAGATAAGGCTGGCTTAAGGGGTTATCGCAGTCACGGCATGCGGGTTTATGAGAAGAACGCGTTGGTGCTTGTGAATGATTCGGCAACAGGATATGGTGACTTGGCAGCGATTCGCGAGGAAATTGTGCAAATTGTCTTTGATAAATTTGGCATAAAAATCGAACAAGAGCCGCTAGAACTTTCCTAATAATAAGCATATGCTTTTTTGTAGATTTGCGCTACAATATTGAATATGAATCGTGGGTCGGGTGGTTATACGATAGTTGAATTGGCGATAGTAGTGGTGGTTGTTGCGATTTTGGCTAGCATTGCCTTTGTTGGTGGTGGAAGATTTTTGAAATTAACCAAAGATCAGGAGCAGAGGGCTGATGTGTCTGAACTGTCCTTGAGGTTGGAACGATATTATAAATATAAAAATGTTAGTTCTATCGGTCACGAATATCCCTCCTGTGCTGATTTAATTAAGGATTTTTCGTCAATTGTAGGAGGTGATTCTCTGAAAAAGGAGACGATCAAGTGTAATCGTAGTGATTGGGCTGGCGGAAATAATGGTGAGCTATTGTATGAAGCTTCGAATGTGGATGACGGCGATTGCACGAAGCCTGCGTCCGGTCCTGTGTCTGATGTTGTAGCGGTAACTTGTGTGAAATATAGCATTATATATAAAGAGTTTTCAACAGGAGTAGAGAAGAAGGTGGATAGTATATGGCGCGACTAGTAGGAAAAAGCGATGGATTTACTATTGTCGAAGTTGCAGTTACTCTGGTTGTTATTGGTATTTTCATGGTTGTTATATTAAGTATGCAAGCGCAAGTTAGCCAAATATCAGTCATGAATGCCCAGCACAACAAGGCGAGTCTTCTGGCATATAATAATATGCGTCGTTACGCAAATGATTCCGCTCCGTCTTGGTTTAAATGTACAGACCCTCCTCCGATCTTTAGGGCTCCGGGTTCTAGATATAAAGTTGAGGAAAGTGTGGGTAATATTGACGGGTTACCAGGAACGGTTAAGCAGGAAGTATATGCATCAGCGCCATACGGATGTAAGAGTGGAACAGTTAGCCTGGGGATGCCGGTTAAAGTGGAGTCTATCGTAGAGTATGGATTGCCAAGCTCTGGTGCGGGTAGTGGAAAGAAGGTGGTACATGCGACATATGTGGCGTTCTAATGAGGGGGGCTTTACCGTAGTCGAATTGGCAATGGTGATGGTTATCATTGCAATGGTTGTCGGCGTATTTAGCCAGATGTTAATTTCTGCAAACCAAAGTGCGTCTATCAGCAAGGCAAAAGCCGAGATTAGTCGAAATATGCACAATTCTATGGATGCAATTGAAACTGACGTTCGTCAAGCTTCGCGATTTAAGGTGAGTAGTCGCGATGGGGAAGACACTTTTGCTACGGATAAAAATTTCGCTGGCTCGACGCCCAGGGAATGGGGGTACAGGAATAATCCATACTCGAGCGGTACTGTTCATGATCCTGAGAAAAACTCATTAATATTATTGCAGTACGCTACAAATATGGGACGAGGCGCCGATTCTAGGGAGATTGTGTATCTAAGAACTCCGAAGTTTGACTGCGGAGCAAATAAGACTCAGCAGCCAAAATATAAAAAAGTAGTCATGTACTTTTTGAAGAATGGAGAGCTGCATCGACGGACTATCTATAATGATTTAGTTGATTTCTCCAGTTATCCTCCAGCGCCATACTCAGGATCTGCTGCGGGTTACTTTTGTATGAATGGTACGGATGCTGATAAGTTTAAGGATCGAGCCATGAAGCTTCGTGAAGATTCGATTTTGGCAACTGGAGTTTCGGAATTTAAGATTAATTACTATGATGGAAAAACGCTAATAAGCAAAAATAGCGACGCTCCAGATAGCGATAAGAAAGCTCTTGATGGCGCGGATAGTGTAGAAATTACTCTGACAATTCAATCACCTAGCAAGCAAGTTTCTGATTCGCAAACCTTAACAATACGAAAGATAAATAACCTATGATTCAACGAAAAAACGGCTATTCCTTGGTGCTGATTATCCTTATGAGTACTTTTATATTGGCGCTTTTGGCTGGTGCTATGAGGGTTGTGACTCAATCATATATTTACTCTCAGGAAGAGTATTATTACAAGTTAGCTCAAGAGGCTGGTGAGGCAGGTACGGCGTATGCTAATGCTTGTTTGGATGCTAATGGAGCTGAGCAATCATGGAGTTCGGCCCCTGGTGGAATTGGACCACTTCGCCCGGAAACTAATTGTAAGGGGGCTGTAACTTTTCCTGGCAATAGATATGTATTTGAGAACAGCAAGTTAAGAACGACTTTTGAAGTTAGTGATTTGGAGGCGTCAACTAAAAGTGCAGCCTTGTCGGCTGCTACTGCTCAAATTTCGTCAACGGGTCGCGTTGAAATAACAAATGGTAGTGGCACAGTCCTAAAAACTTATACTGCTGTTGTAAAAAAATCGGTCACTTGGCCAGCTGATATTGATGCGGCACGTATAGTAAGCGGTACCAACCGTACGTGTGCGATTCTGTCAAATAATGTGTGGTGCTGGGGTAGAAATCATATGGGTCAATTGGGGGATGGAACTACTAGCGACTCTAATATTCCAGTAAAAGTACGTTCTGTGGGTGATATGAGGAACGGAAAGATTATTGATGTGTTTGCAGCGCAGCACCATAGTTGTGCGCTAACTGAATTTAATTCTGTAAAGAAGATATATTGTTGGGGCGATAACAGATTCGGTCAGTTAGGCAATAGCGACTTTCATGATAGTTATTCTACCGTGCCGATCGAGGTTAAGGAGTCAACGTCTGCTTTTGCTGGAAATAAAATTAGTGCAATTGGAGGCACCGGTGATGCTTCATGTGCTATTGCTTCGGGCAAGGTATATTGCTGGGGTAGGAATGAAAAAGGACAGCTTGGTAGGGGGCATGTTGGTAGTCCGTCATTTTCAGCGACTCCTAGTCAAATTAAATTCGGTGGAGTGAACAAGATTCCTAGCAATTATAGTGCGGTTAAGTTGTCGACAGGAGGGACGCGTTCACAGACTATGTGTGTCATAACAACCGAAAAGAGGGCTTACTGCTGGGGTATGGCTAGGTACGGACAGATGGGTATCGGTAGCCCAGTAAATAATTTTTACGGCGAAGCGACTCGTGTAGTAAATCTGGAAGGGGTGACTGATATCTCTCAAGATGGTTATACATGGGAAACTGATCATAGTAGGCCTATTTACGAATATCTCTCTCATACGTGCGCTATTGCTTCGGGCAAGGTGTATTGCTGGGGCGGTGCTGGACGGGGTCAGTCTGGACCCCCACCTGGCGGTCCTGGATTTGGGGTGTATTTTACCCGAGCAGAAATCGCTGGTCTTCCTGGAGAGCCTAAGAGTATTGGTGCCGGTATCTCTCATACGTGTGCTTTGGTGGATGTCTCTGGAACTAATAAAGTATATTGCTGGGGAAGCAATGAGTTCGGTCAGTTGGGTGCTGGTGAGAATAGCGATCCTCGTGAGACAGGAGGGTTCATACAGTCAAACACGCCACTGGAAGTTGGAGGACTGCCTGCGGGAGAGAAGATTGTTAGTATGTCGGCTGGAGCTAACCGCGGCTGTGTCATTATGGAAAATAAGCGTTCGTACTGCTGGGGATTGAATGAAAATGGGCAGATTGGTGACGGAACTTCAGGTCCTGGGAATTATAGATTTAGTCCGACGGAGTCATTATTCTTGCGTCCAGTGCAAAATCGATATATATATTAAAAAACGCTTGCGCTTTTAAAAACGTTGTAGTATTATCAAGTTACAAATCAAACTAACAATTTAGGGGGCACATTATCGTGACTACAAAGAATATCAAAAATCAAGGTTTTACACTAGTTGAGCTTTTGATCGTTATCGTGATCATCGCAATTTTGACAGTTGTTTCTTTGGTTGCATACAACGGTTTGCAAAACCAAGCAAAGACATCTACTGCTAAATCTGCTGCTGACACTGTCGCTAAGAAAGCTGAGCTATACAATACAGCAAAGAGCAAATATCCACATCAACTATCAGAATTGACTGATAAGACTACTGGAACTCCTCCTGTTTCACAGACTGGCGAACCATACTACTTGGACGAAAAGACGGTTAAAACTCCTGGCACAGCTCTTGCTGATGGTCATGCTCCAACAGAAGGGGCTAATGCTATTGAATATCACCCATGTGGTACTAATGACAGTGGTGCAGAGGTTAAATACTACAACTTCTCGACAAATAAGGTAGAAAGCCGACAAATTGGTTCTTGCTAATTAGCTAAGAAGCATATAAATAAAAACTCCGGCGTTATGTCGGAGTTTTTTATGTGCGGGTTTACATTAAATATCGCGTAGAGTATGGCAGAATTCTACGACTTCTTTACGTAGTTCAGCCAACTCATCGTCATTGTCGCGATTATCTATTGACCGCTTCATCCATTCCGCGATTTTTTCCATGTCGTCTTCTTTGGCACCTCGCGTTGTGACAGCTGGCGTACCTAAGCGAATACCACTTGGTCTAAACCTTGGTAGAGGGTCGTCTGGAATCGCATTGGCGTTCAATGTCAGACCAATTTTATCCATGGCGATTTCCGCTTCCTTGCCATCAATACCAAAACTGCTGTTAATATCTGCCAGAATCAAATGGTTGCTAGTGCCGCCAGTTACTAACTTAAAGCCGCGCTTTTGTAATTCTTCCGCCAGTCTTTTCGCATTTTTAACAATTTGTTCAGCGTAATCCTTGAACTCTGGCTGCAAAGCTTCACCAAACGCTACAGCTTTTGCGGCGATAGTGTGCATGTGCGGTCCGCCTTGTGTACCAGGGAATACTGCTCGATCAATCAACGTAGGTAAATTTTCGAGAGTTTTCTCTGGTTTTTTCAATGGATTGCCAACTATTCCTCGACTAAGAATCAGCCCGCCTCGTGGTCCACGCAGAGTTTTATGAGTTGTTGTGGTAATTACATGAAAGCCATAGTCGAACGGGTTTTTGGCAACGCCACTAACAATTAGCCCCGCAATATGACTCATATCTGCCATTAGCATGGCGCCGACCTCATTGCCAATTTCGGCAAATTTTTCGTAATCTAGCTCTCGTGGATATGCCGAAAATCCCGCCAAAATGATCTTTGGTTTGTGTTTTAAGGCTAATTGACGAATTTCTTCATAATCAATTTCGCCAGTGTCAATATTTTTTATACCATAGCGAATGAAGTTGTACTCTCTGGCGCTACGAGTAACTGGAGCTCCGTGTGTAAGATGTCCGCCGTGAGCCAAATCCATAGCCAGAATAGTATCGCCAGGCTCGCACCAAGCGTAGTACACTGCCTCATTAGCCTGCGCTCCAGAATGTGGCTGGACGTTAGCGTGATCTGCTTTGAAAAGTTTCTTAGCGCGGTCAATTGCCAGCTGCTCGACTTGATCAGTGTTTTCTTGTCCGCCGTAATAGCGTCGACCAGGGTAGCCTTCTGAATATTTATTAGTGAAAACACTACCGAGCGCCTGGAGCACATCTGATGAAACGTAATTCTCACTAGGAATTAGTTCCAGGCCGTCCGTTTGACGCTTTTTTTCTGCTTTTATAAGTTCTTCAATTTGCTTGTCTTTCATGACTAAACCTCCATTAATACTTATTATATCATTGCTTATATATATCATCAGTGATATAATTTACGCATGATAAAAGACAAGTATCTTCAAAAAATCGGCAATCTAATCGCTGAAAATCGTCAAAAACAAGGTTTGACACAGACGCAATTAGCTGAAGCGATTGGCACGTCTCAGAGTGCTATTAATCGCATTGAAAACGGGGGTCAGAATATTAGCATTGAGATGATTGCTCGAATTAGCGAGGTGCTTAATAACAATATCGTGACCGTAAATCATTCTGGAAAAATGAATTTTAAGGTAACTGGCGGCAAAAAATTGTCTGGTGAGATACAGGTTAAGACTAGTAAAAACGCTGCAGTAGGTCTTCTCTGTGCAAGTCTGTTGAATAAGGGAAAAACGACGCTCAGGAAAGTGGCGCGAATTGAGGAGGTCAACCGAATTATCGAGGTTCTGAATTCGATTGGTGTTAAAACTCGCTGGTTGGACGGTAGTGATCTTGAGATCGTGCCGCCAGCTCGCTTGAAACTTGAAGATATGGATATTGCTGCGGCTAAGAGAACTAGGACGGTAATTATGTTCCTTGGTCCGCTACTACATCAATATGACGATTTCAAATTGCCGTTTGCTGGTGGCTGTAATTTAGGGAAGCGCACGGTTGAGCCGCACCTTAGTGGTTTGAGACATTTTGGAATGAACGTCACGGCGGAGACTGATTATTATCACGCAAAAACTGATGTCAATTCTGGTGATCGAACGATTTTGTTGACGGAGCGTGGCGATACGGTGACGGAAAATATAATTATGGCTGCGGCGTTGTCGCCAAACACTACCATCATCCGCAATGCTAGCCCAAATTACATGGTTCAAGATGTCTGTTTCTTCTTGAAGAAGTTGGGTGTGAAAATTGAGGGAATTGGTACGACGACCTTGAAAATCACGGGTCGTAAACGCATTAGTAAAAATCTGGACTATTATCCGAGCGAAGATCCGATTGAAGCGATGAGCTTTATTGCAGCAGGCGTAGTGACGGATTCGGAAATTACTGTTCGCCGCGCGCCGATTGAATTCTTGGAAATTGAACTAGCGACATTGGCGGAAATGGGTCTTAAGTTTGAACTCAGCAAGGAGTATTTTGCTAATAACGGGCAAACTCGTTTGGTTGATATTAAATTGCAGCGCTCTAAACTCCAGGCCGCCAAGGATAAGCTTCACGCTCTACCGTTTCCTGGAATTAATATGGACAATTTGCCGTTCTTGGGGCTTATCGCGACGGTGGCCGAGGGGCGCACGTTGGTTCATGACTGGAGTTACGAAAACCGAGCAATTTACTTTACAGAGTTAAGCAAGCTGAATGCGCAAATCGAGTTGGTTGATCCACACCGTGTTTATATCACTGGTCCAACAAAATGGAAGCCGGCCGACGTTGTTGCTCCGCCAGCGCTTCGTCCGTCCGTTGTGATACTTTTGGCAATGCTTGCTGCTCCAGGCGTATCAATTCTGCGCGATGTATATTCGATTAATCGCGGATACGAGGAATTAGCGGCGCGCTTAAATTCGCTAGGCGCTGAGATTGAAGTGATTATTGAATAGGAATTCGCTTGATCTGTGATTCTTTTTTAGGCTGGATTTGCGGTTTTGGAAAAATAAATTTGAGATAATCTTTCATCATTCGGGCGCCAGAAATAATTGGCAAATAGTTGCTTAATTGGTGGCGGATATGCTTTTCTAACAATTGGTCATTTTTCAAAATAGTGGCCGCTTTATGCATATTGACGTATAGAGACGAAACCTCGGCCTCATAGTTTTTTCCGGTAACCTCCAGGCAGGCGATTGGCTGAATGTCGGCAACACCGCCGTCGCTAGTAGAGATGAGGAGTTTCAAATTAGCGACGTCTTTTTCCCACGAAGTGCCGCACGCTTCTAATCCAATGATAGGAATATTTATCGAGACATCCGAGCCGATCGCTAACGCTCGTCCCAACTCTTCGTCGTAATCTTGTATGTAATGAACACGCTCCTTGAGGACTGGATCGTTATCAATCAATTTTAATACTTCGAGCAATTTCTGGTACATCGTCACGTCACCTTGGTGAACTTTTCCTGTAAGGATATAATGCGCGTTGTGGCTAATGAGAATTTGGCGCAACGAATCTGGGTTTTCAAATGGCATATAAGGTCGTTTGTAATTGGCGAATCTTCGCTTGAAGTCGAATAATATTGCATTTTCTGGGATTTGTATGGATTTTCCGTACTGGTCTTGGCGACTCAATAGGACTCGATTCAATTCCTTTCGACCGAGTTTTTTCAAATATCTCAAATCCGCGCTACTCAGCGAGTCTAATTTTTCAGAAAAATCATTTGTGGGCAGCCCAAATTTATCGATAATGCCATGATTGCGATATGTTTGCAGCGTTTCAGGCAGCACCCACGTTTCAAGATCTATTCCATTAGTAATGGCTTGAAATTTAACTTTGTCGTTGTTACGGTCGCGGAAATTTGCTACGCGGGCATGTAATTTACTTACACCATTCTTCGCTTCAGTAAGTTCAATTGCCAAAAGATTCGGCCTCAGTCTGTCATTACGGAATTGTTCCATTAGCCAGCAACGCACAGCATTACTTTTTATATTTGGCAGAACTAATTTTTCAAATTGCGAACGATGAAATTCCGGTTCGGCAGCCTGAAGAAGCGTGTGGTTTGTGTAAAGTGTGTGTTTACGAACATAAACGATGGCTTCATATAAATTCATTCCGTTAGCACACAGCTCGTCTAGTCGTGCCAATGCAGCAAAAATCGTTGCGGTCTCATTAAGTTGAATAACAGCTGGCTTAATACCGAGGAGTTTTAATGCTTTATAGCCGCCAAATCCCAGCGCTACTTCTTGGTATAATCTATGGTCGCCGGATCCGTCACCTTCGTACAATTGTCCAAAGTTCGGTTCTGAAATTGTAACAAATTGTGTTGAACCGAGCGTCTTCTTGAAAATGCTTAAGCTTGCGTCTGGGAATCCGTTTGAACTTACGAAAACTTCGTCAATATATTCAAATCCGTAATCTTGAGGTGAAACGGATTCCGAAAACTCTTCTTGTGCGAGGTCGGTAATTTTTTGGTGTGATTCGCTACGATAAAACGGCGTCACTACTACGAATGGAACTTCCAATTTTTCAGCTACACGTCGCGTGTCCGCCGCTAAAACTCCAAGTCCGCCGCCACCCTTAATGCCATTGGACTTATCATAAATTTCCATTGTCCAGTAGACGTATGGTCGGTTTTCAGACAATTGGTGCGTCAAGCTACTTCGTTCAATTACATCATAAAAATCGGACGCATCTTCAATATCGTGCGGTTGGTATTTTGGCTTTTCTGTATAAATATATGGATCCATCGATGCCCTTTATGGATTGAAATTGTCTAACTTGGTGCGGGTGGGGAGAATCGAACTCCCATCTCAAGTTTGGAAAACTTGCATACTAACCGCTGTACTACACCCGCAAGCTTTTACTATTGTAGCAGAAAGATGTTATAATGTGAATACGCCCTGATAGCTCAGCTGGATAGAGCAGGAGACTTCTAAGCTCAAGGTCGTAGGTTCGAATCCTACTCGGGGCGCCACTTCATATAACTAATGGGGAATATATGGATGCGAACAAAAAGCCGCAAATGACGCGGGAAATGATAATAAGATTATCTGGTCCTTCGAGGAGGTCAGTTGATGGTTTTAGTGCATATGGAGTTACGGGCAGAGCGCCGATTGTTAATCGTAGTTTGAATTCAGAGCGTCGATATATTAAGGGTTATGAATCCTCGATATCTGCTAATAATTCCGGCAATCGAAGGCCGTTTGGTGCGGAAATAAGTGTAGTGTCTCGGTCGAGGAGTGTTAATAATTCTGATGACATTGGTCTATCTGGTGGGAATCGACGAGTTAATAGTTTGCAGAATAATAATGCTTCGTCAGGCGTGAACAATTCTCGCCAGTCGTTTAACACTAATCGAATTACTTTTCGTGAACCGCCTTCTCGCGGATATAATCCGTTTGGATAAATAAAAAATCCCCACTTCAATGTGAGGTTATTTTTTGGAGGGCCAGGAGGGGCTCGAACCCTCGACACCCTGCTTAAGAGGCAGGTGCTCTAACCAGCTGAGCTACTGGCCCACGATTTCATTATACAACAATTAATAAAAATGTCTACCGTTTTATTGAAAATAATTTATCGGTGTGAATAAATTGTCGTAAAACTTGGGGCGAATGATGGGGTTCGAACCCACGGCCTCCGGAGCCACAATCCAGCGCTCTAACCAAACTGAGCTACATCCGCCATAAACCAAGCTTCTCAAATTATAGCACATACTATATCTGTACTCAAGATGGTAAAATTGCTATACTTAATGACAATGAGAGAACTAAATGGCTCAGAACTAGCTGGATTTATTAAGGAGCGTCAGGCGAAACAGGTGCGAGCTTTAAGACAGGCTTGGCATATTAATCCTCGTTTGGCAATTGTTACTGATGTCGAAAATCCGGTTATTGAAATGTACATGCGTTTGAAACAGAGGTATGGCGCCGATATTTTGATTGACGTGGAGATTCATCGAGTCCCTGCGGGCGGTGCTTTGGAGGTGATTCAAGAATTGAACAATCGAGACGACGTTCAAGGAATAATTCTGCAATTGCCGATTAGTAATTCTGATCAGACTGATGAATTACTCGAGAGTATTCGAGAAGATAAAGACGTTGATGGTTTGCGCAAGAGGGCGATTTTTCAGGCGGCTACACCAACGGCTATTAGTTGGCTACTGGCTGGATATGGTGTTGATTTGAAAAATAAAAAAGTTGCAATTGTCGGGCGAGGTCGTTTGGTCGGTGCGCCTCTTGAGAAAATGTGGCTGAAGTCTGGTGTTGATGTGACGGTTTTTGAAAAAGGTGACGATTTATCTCAATTGATAAATTACGATATTATCGTGTCGGCAACTGGAGTCCCGGGGCTGATTAAAAGCCGAATGATTAAACCTAAAGCAGTTGTTATTGATGCGGGAACTGCTTCGGAAAATGGAAAAATTATTGGTGATGCGTCTGAAGAAGTGCGTCAGCGCAATGATGTAATTATTACACCAAAAAAGGGCGGAGTTGGTCCGTTAACAGTCTCTGCGTTGTTTGATAATGTGATTACGGCTTGTCTAAAAATTGCGAATCAATCAAAAAACTAGGCAGCTTTTATGGCAGCTTTGACCTGTTCGACAACTTGGCGTGGCGTGAGATTTGCCTTTACGATATAGCTATGAATTCCTAATTTCTTCAAATCGTGTGGAGCTTCTTCCTCGCCGAGGTTGGTAAGGATGATAACGGGAATGGTTTTTCCCCAATCTTTAGACCTAATCCGCTTCAAAGCCTCTGCTCCGTCCATTTCCGGCATTTGTAAGTCTAACAAAATAATATCTGGCTGAAACTTTTCGACTACTTCTATGCCAATTTGTCCATTGGCGGCCAAGCGGACGTCAAACCCGTCAGATTCAAACTTCATGCGATACATCTGGCTAATGGTTGGATCATCTTCAATGATGGCAATTTTTATCATGTTTTAAGTATATCACATAAATTATGCTATAATTTTTGGCATGGAAAACTTTGGGAATGAACGATATAACGCAGTGGGGATGGGCGATTTTCTTGATGGAATTGATTGCAAGGCTAATGAAGAACTTAATGAGGAGATTATAAACCTTAGACACGAGGGGTATAATGTTAGGGTCGGGGAAAAGACCGATCCTGCATATAATAATCCGGATAAAATTCAGGACATATACAATTATCTGGAACGAGGCGAAGCGGAATTAAAGGATGTTCGTAAAGATATTATTCATATAAATTTGGCAGCGGCAGCGCTTGCGAGTGTCCTAGAAAAGATTCCTTTTGTAAGAGAAAATAAATGGGGCAATGTTATAGATGCTTATCTGGAGGTTTTTCGCGACAAGTTATTGTACGGTAAAGATCAGACTGATTCGCAGCCGTGGCATAATCAGCGAGGTTCCGCACTGACATTTTTGACAATTTCTGAAGCTGAGGATTTGAGTGTTTTTGATGAAAATGGCGAAATATTGTCAGAAGGTAAATATCCAACTATGAGTGGTCCGCTGGATGAGTCGGTATTTGATGAGAAGATTAATGGCTTGCCACTGACAGAAGTTATGATTCAAGATAAAATCAACAACGGCGTAGATAAAGCGACAGCTATTGAAGAGGTAGAGAAGAGAATTAGTGAAGTCCGAGAGTTTATCCAGGCGCCGGTGACGGAGAAGTTTTCTAACGTCATTCGGCATTGTGCGGATTCGCTTGGTATTCGTGAGCGAGTGGAAACAGTGAATGGCCTATCGATTGATCATTTGATGAAAATGGCGGAAAAAGAAAATCGTTCAATTGACGATATGTTGGTGATGAGTTTTGGTTGCGGAACGGGATTGGCGACTTTGAAGATGCTGAAAAAACTTAAGGACGAAACGGGTGAGGCGCCAACGGTTATCCTGCTAGACCAAGATCCGTTGTCTCTAGCGGCGGCGCAGAGCTTGGCGAAGAAATGGAATTTGGAAGATAAGATTGAAGTTCATTGCGAACGATTATTCAGTAAGCTTGGCAAACCTCTGAGTTTGGAGGGAGTTTTGGGAAATCGTAAGCTAGATATCGCGGAAGATTCTGGCTTGCGAGAATATCTGCCAGATGGCGTTTATAGACAATTGACACGAGAATCATTGAAATTTTTACGAACCGGTGGACTAATGATCACTGGCAATATGAACGTAAATCGCCCACAAAAAGAATTTTTGCATGGACTAATGGGGTGGGTTCCAAAAGTTAGGATGCGCTCAATTAAAGAAGGCTTTAAATTGCTCCAAAAATCTGGCATACCAAAAGAATCTATTGAAGCTACAGTTACCGCAAGCGGCGTTTACACAGTTTTTGCGATTGAAAAGTAGAATAAAATGCTATAATAAGCATTAGTATGATGATACGAGCATTAGTGCTAGGATTGGTTGCGTTAATGGCGCTAATTTTGGGTGTGCTTGTACTTAAAAAGTCGAAGCGTCGTCATGATGCGAAGCATTGGTTTTTTCTGGTTTGTTTATGTTTGGCTGTGTGGTCAGCTGGACTTGAAGTGTTTTCTCTGGCGGACAGTGGAGTAGTATTGGACACCGCGTCCAGGTGGTTTTATGTTGCTTCAGCTGTTTTTTGTCCTGCGTTGGCTATTTTCACTACAAAGTCGTTTCTTCCATCAACAAAATCGACAAAGAGTTTTATTTGCGCATCTAGTATATTGATAGCGATTTTTTCGCTATACATTATTTTGGTGCCTGAATTTATTATTAATACATCAGAAATTGTCACGCCAGTAGATTTTTCTCGAATTCCGATTCATGCAGTCAACTATGTTATTTTTGCAACTTTTTTCTCGGTATTCTTCTTAATTTCTATGTGTTTTGGGCATATAGCGTGGCGCAAATCAGATTCTGTTCGACGCAAGCAAGTCGCGATTTACATGATTGGTCTGTTGATATGTAGCATTCCTGGCTTTGTAGTGGATCTGTTTCTTCCGGCGCTTGGTGATTATCGATACATATGGATTGGTCCAATTGCTACGATTATTTTCTTATTTGCAATTATGTATAGCATCGTCAGATATCGATTGATGGACGTAAAAATGGCGGTGGCTCGAAGCGTTTCGTATATGCTGCTATTAATCGCACTAGCTGTCGTTTACGTGATTTCTGCATATGTCATTTCAATTTTGGTTTTTCAACGTAGCCTGACGGTTGATAGCCACGTAAATCTCATGAATATGATTTTGGCTATGGTTTTGGCGGTCGTATATCAACCAGTGAAGAAAATCTTTGATAAATTTACTGATAGGGTTTTTTATTACGGAGAATATGACGCTGATACGTTTACGCGTGAGATTAGCAAGATATTAACCTATACGGCGGATCTGCAATTGCTAACTCGACGTGTCGGTAATTATATAGCGACTTCTCTTAAGGCAGAAAAAGTGGCGTTTTGTATTCCAGAAAAAGGAATATACGGTCGGACGGGTCGGCGACGAATATCTGTTGTCGAGGAAGATGTTCACAGGATCATGGACTACTATTATAAGAATTGTAGTTTTCCGGAAGTTATTTTGGCAAATCAAGTAAAAGATCCAGAACTGAAGAAGCTTTTGGATATTCATCGCACGAAAATTGTTATGCCGCTGCTGCATCAAAATCAAGAAACGGGAATTCTATTTCTGGGCGAGCATAAAAGTTTGGGTTATAGTTCTCGCGATATTGAAATGCTGGAATCGATTGCTGGGGAACTGGCTGTGTCGATTCGAAATTCTTTGTCATTGGAAGAAATTAATGAGTTGAATAAAAGTTTGCAGCGTAAAATTGACGAGGCGACGAAAGAATTGAGGTTCAGTAATCGACAGCTTCAGCGACTGGACGAAGCGAAGAACGAATTTATTTCTATGGCCTCACATCAGTTAAGGACACCGTTGACTAGTATTAAAGGCTATCTGGATATGATGCTGGAGGGTGATTTGGGGAAGATTACACCGACGCAACGTGCAGTTCTTAGAGAGGCATTCTCTTCCAGCGAGCGTATGGTGAGGCTAATAAACGATTTTCTCAATGTTTCTAGGCTTCAGACTGGTAAATTTAATATTGATAAACAGAAGATAGACATTGCTCAAATTCTTCGGGATGAAGTTGCTTTGCTTAAGGTTGTGGCTGATCAGAGGTCTGTCGAGATGAATCTAAAGATTGATAAAAAAATTCCATTGATTGCGGCCGACTCTGAGAAGATTCGTCAAGTTATGCTAAATATGATCGACAACGCTATTTACTATTCAAATCCGCATAAAAAGGTAATAATTTCTCTAAAAAATAATAATGGTGCGATTGAATTTACGGTGAAAGATTCGGGAATTGGTGTGCCAAAATCAGAGCAAGCAAATCTGTTCGGCAAATTCTTCCGCGGTACAAACGCTAGAAAAAAGCGACCAGACGGCACTGGCGTTGGCTTATTCTTGGCGAGGAAAGTTATTTTATCGCACGACGGGGAAATGATCTTTGAATCAGAAGAAGGAAAAGGTAGTACCTTTGGATTTAAGCTGCCGGTTCGTTAACGAAACAGGCTCAATATTCCAGAAATAACGATAATTAAGGCAACTACAACAAGTCCCGCCATACCAATGGTGCGAATGAGCTTTTTCCGATCAAAAAACCATTGAGATAATTTGGGGCGATTCGTTGCTGTAATCCTTGTTACTTTTGGTCGCTGAGATGCCGCGTCCATCCCAGAATATTTTTTATTGCGCTTTTTCTTCTGCTTTGTCATGGAAATATTATACATTAATAGATAACGGCGGAGAAGTGGCTGATTTGCTATAGACAATTCGACAATAATTTGTTATGATATCTGAAGTCGTGGCCTTATCGTCTAACGGTTAGGACACCAGGTTTTCATCCTGGCAATCCGGGTTCGATTCCCGGTAAGGTCACCATAAAGGGATTTATATTCCGTTCGGATTTGAAACAGCTCGTTTACCTCTGGTAGCGGGCTGTTTTTTGTGAGTTTCAAACTTTATTTCATCGTAAGTTGGAATTTTATTGAAGATAGCAGCGAAAAAGGCGGCTTTTCGCAGTGTATTACAGAGGCCAAGTAGTAGTTCGGGCAGGTGTTCCAAAATATATTTGGCGTAGTGTTGACAATTAAAACACTGCCACACCTGGACAGACTCACATCTAGTCTGAGTGTTTGGCTCTAATCTTAAGACCTAACATGTGGTAAAATACGTGTATTATGTATGCTAGAGATATTGATATACCGTTTTACGATATAACTAAAAAACTTCGTCTCATAAAACCCGATCCAAAATATGCTCCTGTAACTATACAATGGATTAGCAAAGATGAAGTTACGAAGTATCTTGGAGCTGATTTTTCAAAAATGACAGTAGAAGACGAAGTTAAGCACCTCGAAAATATGGTTGATGACGATGACCGTTATAGCTGGATGATTGAGTTAGACGGTGAAATAGTTGGGAATATAGAGATTAATGAAATCAAAGATCTTAGTCAAAAATACGGTGTAAAGACTGGTGCATTCTGTACACTGATTGGGGACCCTAGTAATTGGGGGCGGGGTCTTGGTAGCTCCGCAAAGAAAGCTGCATCAAATTGGGCATTTTCCGAAGGAGGATTCGAGATGGTTGAGGCAAAGGCATATGTACAGAACATCCGAAGTTGGAGTGCTCTTGAAAAGCTAGGATATCATTACGAAGGGATTGAAAGAGGTGATGTAAATGGCGCTCCGGTAGAGTGGAAGGTGTATACTCTCAAAAAGAAGGACTGGGAAGAACTTAACTGGTCGTTGAAATAGGCCTATGTTTAAGCGCGCAGATCGGCCTTATCTTGTTGACTTGCCGGTGCCGTTCCAAAACCGTTTGCACTCGGTCAAATAACTGTTTTGAGATAATGCCTTTGTGCTTGCTCTCGTGCATTTCGCTTAAGTAGCGAAAGTTGTCCATGGTAAAACGGATTTGCCAGCATGTGCGCCACGCGTGCGCGGCACGGCTAAAATCATTTGGCTTTTGTCTCAAAATAGGTTCGAGATTGGGCGTAAAATCGCACCATAAAGAATGTTTGGAATAGCTCGCTTATTGTGGCGAGCTTTTTTCATTGTCGCTTCGTAGTTTCTTTGGCAGCGGACTCATCGTCAGTCCGAGACATCATTTCAGAATAGGCTTCAAGTATGTCGCTCTCCTTATATTTCGGTTTATGTGAGCGCTCGATTGCATACCAGATTGTTACGGGTATCAGCAGGACGGTGTTTATGCAATATATCGTAATTGCAGTTTCTATGGACCCAACTATATTTATAAATACTCCCGTATAAAATAAAAAGAAAATAATTACAGTAGTTGATCCGAAAATAAAGAACAAAATTTTTGAAATAATATATTTATCTATTTCTGGCATAATATTTTATATTCTAGCATTAAGGAAATGGGTAGGCTAGTTTATGTGGTTATGTTGACCGTACGGATAGCTATCGGCTATAATAATGCTAACGGTAATTTTATATGGAATGTAATAATACGGATGTTCTAGTTGCGCAGGCTGATAAGATTGATAACCTTGATTTCAGACCGATCGCTATCAGGGCTACGAATGTAATCAAGAAGTATAAAGTTGGCAAGCAAATAATTAGAGCTATCGATGATGTTTCAGTAGACATTCACGAAGGTGAATTTGTGGCTCTTGTTGGTCCAAGCGGCAGCGGTAAAAGCACTTTACTGCATTTACTTGGTGGACTAGATAAGCCTACGTCTGGTGAGATTGTTGTAGGAGGGAAAAACGTTTCCAGTATGAATGATCGTCAACTATCTAAGTTTCGCAACCAGACAATTGGATTTGTTTTTCAATCGTTTTATCTGCAGCCTTTTTTGACGTTGCGCCGTAATATTGAAGTCGCTTCAATGCCTCAGCGTATGGGGCGGGCGGAGCGTAGGCTACGTATTGAATCATTAGCTCGACAAGTTGGCCTGTATGATCGACTAAGTCACCACCCTCACGAACTTTCCGGCGGGCAGATTCAGCGCGCTGCTATTGCTAGAGCCTTACTCAATAGACCGGCTATTATTCTGGCAGATGAGCCAACTGGCAATCTGGATTCTGCCAACAGTCGCGATATTATTAGTTTATTCCAGCAAATTCGAGAGCAATATCATGCAACGATTATTATTGCTACGCACGATAATGAAATTGCCGCCCAGGCTGATCGTGTCATTGCCCTAAAAGATGGGAGATTGTATGATTAGGCTAGCCGATATAGTACTGTTGACCTATACAAAATTACGCGCTCGTAAAATACGTACATTTATTACGGTATTGTTGGCGAGTATGTTGTTCGGCGTCCTTATTTCAGCTTCCCTGATTGCTAATGGTCTCTTTCGTGGTATTGATTCGTTTCGTAAAGAGGGGTTGACTAGTCGTTACATCGTAAGTGTCACTAACGCACCATCAAATGTCGATGGGTTTTATAAGACTATTCGTGACCCTAATCTTATTGCCGAGGCGAAAAAACGCTATGAACTACTCGTTTCACAAAAAGCTACCGAGTCAAAGCGACTTAATCTGGAATATTCCTATATCAATGATCGGCCGCCATATTCACAGTCTGCTGACGGTACTGTGCAGCTATCTATTAATGACCAAAACGGTATTACCGCTCAATTACTAAAAGAGAAATATAGCGCCATGCCGGCTTTTGACGATGCAAAACTCTCTCGTTTAGCTAAGGAATATGGTGCTATTAAATTTTTTACTGAAGAATTTTATAGTGTCAAAAAAGGCTCAGCACTAGTACCTCTTATTGACGGCAAAGAGTTGTTCTTTGACACTTCGGATGAAGCGGAGGTGAATGCTAATTATGAAAATCCTCCTGTAAATAGCTCAAGTATTGTTATTGCACCACCTGAAATTACAGATAATATTATGCTTCCTAACAATGCTGGCTGGAAGCCTGACGGGTCGAGTTTACCTATAATCTTACCGCAAAATGTTATTGAGCGCTTACTGAAGCTGGAAAAGTTGCCGGCAAGTGCGAGTGCTGAGGCTAAATTTGAGCGCCTTAAAAATATTCGTGACAATATAACTAACTTGAGTTTTAAAATGTGTTATCGAAATAGCGCCTCGCTGGAGCTGATACAGCAGACCTTGCAGCAAAATAAAGAGATCGCAGCAAATCAAAATAACAAGGATTATAAAAAGCCAAGCCTTTTGTATGGACTACCCAATCCTACAACATGTGAAAATACTCCTGTAATAAGCGATAAACGTACGGTAGAGGAGAAGAAGCAGGCGGCAAACCAAGAGCTGTTTGATGCAAGATTTGGTAAAGAAACAACTGCTGTAAGCAAATTTATTACTTTTAAAGTGGTTGGTATGTCTCCTGGCGACAGTGAAGTGCTAAATCCAGAGCAGAAACAGCAGCGCGAGAAGGCTCGCACTGCTAACGATATGATTTCTGAAGTATTACGCACGGAAGGTGTTGGGCAGGTTATACCGCGCTCACTATACGATAAGCTACCTAATAAAGCCGATTATGCTGATTTATTTACATATGAGCCACTTTATATTATGGGCAATGAGGATAATAAACATCGTTTTGTTGAGTTTGCAAATGCCAGTGATGCGCAAAAGTTTATAGATGAGCAGGGCTGTACTGTCCAGTATGATAATTCTTGTAAGCCGATTGGTCGTTTATATCAATCTAATTTGGCATTTAGTAATAGCGTTGCTTTGGATGATATGCAGAATACATTTAAGCAGTGGTCGATCTATGCTATGCTGGCAGTTATAGTATTGGCTGCGCTTATTATGTGGATTACTATCAGTCGTACAATTGTGGATGATAGACATGAGACGGCGGTATTTCGTGCTATTGGCTTTAATCGTATTGATATCGTGTCGATATATATACTATATACGATAATTATATCTATATTAGTAGCTATGTTCGCTCTTGCTATCGGCTTTATCGGTGCGTATCTCCTGGATAAGCAATTTGCACCACAGCTTACGGCACAGGCGCAATATAGCTTCGGTTCTATTAATTCAAATAAGGTGATACGACTTATAGCCGTGGATATGCGACAGATAATCTTTATTGTAAGTACGTGCATTCTCACTGGATTGTTTAGTGCTATGTTGCCATTAATACGCAACATGCGTCGCAGTCCAATTCGAGACATACGAGAGTTTTAGTAGCTCTTTTACTACTATTACGTGCGCCGATGCGGGATACATCAGGACTTGTAGGATCGGGTAGCTCGCGAGAAGATCTGAGCCAAGTCTATAAACTGGCTCTTTTTTCCTGTCGAGACACTGTGTTGTTGAGTTGCATTTTACAATGGTGTATGCTAGAGGTCGGTTGTTTTTTGTTTCTTCTGAATTTGCTATAGTTGATTTTATTAAATGTATTCTCGATATCGAACAAGTATTATAAGGTTCTCTGGCATCATTTTTCATCACTGTTATTTCGTGGTATAATTTTAAAAATGAGCGATAATATATTTAAACGAACAAAAATATTAGCAACAATTGGGCCAGCAACGTTCAGCCAAGAAAAGGTTTACCAGTTGTTGGAGGCCGGTGTTAACGGCATCCGTATGAACTTTAGCCATGGCGCTAACGAGGAGAGAATTGAGCAGATCGATTGGGTGCGCACAGCTAGTAAACAGTTGGGCAAGCCTGTCGCAATCCTACAAGATTTGCAAGGTCCGAAGATTCGCCTGGGTGTTTTGAAAGATAACATGCTGAATGTTAAGGTTGGCGATATGCTGGTCTTGGATTCAGAAATTGCCGAGCATGACGGCAGCTTCAATTTGCCAGTGCAATACAATTTGGCAGAGAAGATGAAAGTCGGCGAGCCACTTTACATGTTTGACGGCAAGATCAGGACGGTTGTGCGAGAAATTGTTAGCCCAACTGCAATTCGCGTAGAAGTTCAGAACGACGGTTTTTTGATGAGCCGCAAGGGTTTGAATTTGCCAGACACAGATTTTGGTGGCGACATTCTTACTCAGAAAGATATTAACGATTTGGAATGGGGTGCAAGCCAAGATTTTGATTATGTTGCATTGAGTTTTATTCAAAAAGCTGATGACATTATTGATTTGCGTCGTCGATTGACAGACCTGGGCTCGACAGCCAATATTATTGCCAAGATTGAGACTAAGTCTGCCGTTGATCCAGAGAATTTGGAGGAAATCGTTAAGGCTAGTGACGGTATTATGGTCGCTCGTGGAGACTTGGCGGTGGAGGCTGGCGCGGAAATTGTCCCAGTTGTACAGCGTCGAATTATTGCCTTGTGTCGTAAATATTGCAAGCTAGTAATCGTTGCAACACAAATGATGGGTAGTATGGTTGATAATCCAGAGCCAAGCCGCGCCGAAGTTAGCGATGTTGCTAATGCTGTAATTCAAGGCGCTGACGTGGTTATGTTGTCTGATGAGACTGCCAATGGTAAATATCCTGTTGAAACTGTTCGCGCAATGCGCAAGACTATTATCTACACTCAAGAACACAGTGAAGTAATGTTGGTAGAAAAGGCTGAAATGCGTGAAAAAACTGACGCGATTTTAAGCTACACGGCAGCTCAATTAGCAAGGAGAATTAAGGCTCGAGCTATTATTGCGGAAACGCATACTGGCGCTACTGCAATTAATGTTGCCGCATATCGTCCGAACCTGCCAATTGTTTGTGTAACCGAAGAAGTGAAGACTGCGCAAAAATTGGCACTAAGGTACGCTTCTCGTCCATATGTTCGACCAAATGACCCAAATGCAGCAACTAAGCTAGCTGACGAATTGAAACAAGAAGGCTATTTCGGCGCAGACCCAGTTACTGTTGTGCTTGTTAGCGGCCACAATCCAGAGCCAGGTAAAACTGACAATATCCAAGTCAAGACGTTGTCATAAGGAGAATTTGGGTGGGCAGAAAATTTCCGAAGCAAACAATTCGCGATGTTGATCTATGTGGAAAAACTATTCTTCTGCGAGCAGATTATAATGTGCCACTAACAAAGCGTGGTCAGATTTCTGATGATCTAAGAATTCGTGCTTCGCTGCCCACACTCCGATATTTGCTGGAGCAGAATTGCAAGATTGTTATCATGTCTCATCTGGGGCGACCAAAGGGTAAGGATCTTAAGTTTAGCCTGAAAGTTGTCGCAGATCACCTGTCTAAGTTGCTGAGTCGTCCGGTAGAATTGCTGGATGATTGCGTGGGCGAAGCCGTTCATCAAGCTGTTCGCTGCTCGCCACTAGGCAGTATTCTTATGTTGGAGAATTTACGCTTTTATGACGAGGAGGAGGCTGACGATTTAACGTTTGCCAAGTCAATTCAACGCGCTGTCCGAGCAGATTATTTTGTGCAGGACGGATTTGCGGTCGCACACAGGGCACACGCCAGCACTCATGCGATTACATTGTGTGTTCCAGGGCTAGCGGGATTACTATTAGAAAAAGAATATGTAACTATCACTGAGGCGATGAATAAGCCAAAACGTCCGTTGGTTGCGGTTATTGGCGGCGCGAAAGTTAGCGATAAAATATTACTGATTAAGCGTCTGATTAAAAAGGCGGATCGGATTTTAATTGGCGGCGCCATGTCAAACACGTTTTTGCATTGTCGTGGATTTAATGTCGGCAAGAGTGTGTTTGAGCCGGGAATGGAAAAAGTTGTCGCGGAAATTTATGATTTGGCGGCGACTAAGGTCGGCGCAGAGAGCGTTGACGATTTTTTGGTATTGCCGATTGACGTGGCGGTTGCGCCAGAGATTTCTAAGGATTTTCCTCGTCAAGAAGTTAATATTGATAAAATAAAGAACTCAGATATGGCGCTGGATATCGGAAGTCAGACAATTGAGAAATTCACGAAAATACTGGCCGGCGCGAAGACGGTTATTTGGAACGGTCCGCTGGGCTATGCTGAAATTGATAATTTTGCAATCGGTTCAGCGCGAGTGGCGCTAGCTATTGCCCAGAATAAAGGGGTCGTTTCAATAGTCGGTGGCGGAGATACGGCTGATTTTATATTGAAATGGGACGGGCATGACGGCGCCAATTTTACTCATGTTTCCACTGGTGGCGGAGCTAGTATGGCCTTGATGGCTGGTAAAAAATTGCCTGGAATTGAAAGTTTACTAGACGCATACGGTTTGAGGTGATAAACTAAGCATAAGGATTATCTCATGAGAAAAAAGTTAATCATTGGTAACTGGAAAATGAACTTCAATATGCAGGAGGCTAGCTTATATTTGCATAAGCTGATGAATACGCTACCATCGCATAGAGATGTTGAAGTGGTGCTGGCGCCTACTATTTTGACGCTGCAGAGTTTGAGTTTGCAAATTAATCGTCGAATCGCTAAGTTGGCGGCTCAGAATTGCTATTGGCGCGATTCAGGCGCGTACACGGGAGAAATTCCAGCGGCGCATCTTCGTGGAATTGCTGATTATGTGATAATTGGCCATTCGGAACGTCGCTATATTTTCATTGAAAGCGAAAAAGATATTCGACTGAAAGTTCAGGCGGCAATTCGAAATCGTATTCATCCGATTCTGTGTGTTGGTGAAACGATTCAAGAGAAGACTCTTGGCGAAACGAAGGATGTTCTGGCTGATCAATTAACTAGTGGTCTGGCTAACGTGACGGCGGACGAGCTTGATGAAGTAGTTATTGCGTATGAGCCAGTTTGGGCGATCGGTACTGGCGACAGCGCTAAAGCGTCTGATGTAAAAAAAGCTACACAGATGATTCGACGACATATTTCTCATTTGTACGGTAAAAAAGCGGCGGAATTAGTTCGAGTTGTTTATGGTGGAAGTATTACGTCAATAAACGCCGCGGATTATTTAGCAATTGATGAACTTGATGGTTTATTAGTTGGTGCAGCCAGTTTGGATGCATATCAATTTAAGGAGATAATCTCGAAAGCACATAAAGGTTAAAAAATAGGGGGCATATGACAGATATTGATTTTGATGAGTTGGATAGAGCGGTAAGCTCTCTTATGGATAAGCAGCGAGAAAAGGAAGCTCCAGTGGTGGCTAATGAAAATAATAGTGAGGTTTCTGCGTCTGTGCCTGTAGAGGAAAAACCTGTGTCAGAGAACTCTATTGGTACTAGTTTTGCACCTCCAGTAACTCCATTTACACCTTCGTCTGTTGCTTCTATTCCTTTATCATCAGCCTCTCAGCCTGAAGCAAAAAAAGACTCTTCTAACGACAATGCGACTCCTAAAGAGGTTGATAATCCTACGAGCGAGAAAGTTGCTAACGACTCAATAGCCAACAGAGCTCCTGGTGTGGCTGCTAGCGAAGTCAAAGCTGCGCCGTTAGTCGCGAGACGCTCGACTGGTCGTTTCATGGATGTTGTTAGACCTTCATCTGTCGGTACTATCCAAAAACCTGCTGCTCCCGCTCCATCCCGCACTGGCACAACGATTCAACCTTCGCCTGATTTGGTGGACGTGATTAGCACAAATAATAGGCATTCTGCGGTAGGGAAAGAAATGTCTGACATAGTTGCTCAATCAGATAATCTTAGTGGTACCCCTGATCTTAAAGATGTGCACAATGAATCTACTTTTGCGGAAATTGAAGATGCGCCTGCTGAGGAATTGTCGTTGACTGATAAGATAGCACAATCATTAGCCGTAAGTAATAGCGAAGCTTCTACTACACCGATGACTACGCCGCTGGAGTCTCCGTTTATTGCTAATGTTGAAGTGGAGAAGCGACCGCTTGGTTCTGTTAACCAAACTATGACTAGTTCTGAGATGACTAGCGATGAAGATGCGTCTATGTCTGCTGATTCTGAGGGCGTAAAATTGGAACATCAATACAATACCAATTTATCTAATTACAGCATGAGCGAAAATTCTTTGGGTGATGTGCCCGACTCGCCAATGGATTTGAGTCCAGAAATTATAGCAATTGAGGAGGCTGGCGTTCCTGAAGATTCAGACGATAAATTGTCCACTGACATTGACAGTTCTTTGATTGAGTCTTCCGAATTATCCGAAAAAGAAACTATGGATTCTGAGCCAGCACCGATGTTTGCCGCCGTATCTACAGAGGTCAAACCTTCAGCCGACAAAGAAAAGAAAAAGTCCGGATTATTAATAGCGTTGCTTATTGTTCTATTTTTGGCAATTGGTATGGCTGGCGGCGCTGTTTCGTACTTTTTGCTGATAAAATAGATATATGTCTAATTTTACTGACGGATTAAATAGCGAGCAGGCTCGAGCGGTGACGCACGCCGATGGGCCACTGTTGATTTTGGCTGGGGCCGGATCTGGAAAGACCAAAACTCTGACTCATAGAATCGCTTATTTGATTGGCGAGTTGAAAATATTTCCTAGTCGAATATTGGCGGTTACATTTACTAATAAAGCTGCGAAGGAAATGCGTCAGCGATTGGCTCAAATATTGGGTGAAGATTCTGAAAATCGGCAATTTATGCCGTGGATGGGAACTTTTCACAGTATTTGCGTGCGAATGTTGCGGATGGATGGTGAAAATATTGGTCTGAACAAGCGATTCTTAATTTACGATACCGACGATCAAATAAGCTTGATGAAGCAAATTATGAAGGCTCGCGGCTTGACGGATAAAGACATTAAGCCTCGAGCTGTACTTTCGGCTATTTCGAATGCTAAAAATGAAATGCGAAATGCTGAGGATTTTTCCACTTCGACTCGCGGCCCAAGAGAACAGAAAATAGCCGAATTGTTTTTTGCTTATGAAAAAGCTCTGAAAGATGCTTCGGCGTTGGATTTTGACGATTTATTGATAAAAACCGTTGAATTGTTACGAAACAAGCCGGATATTCGCCGTAAATGGCAGCAGCAATTCGAGCATATTTTGATTGACGAGTATCAGGACACGAATGCGGTGCAATATGCGTTAATTAAACTGTTGGTTAATGCGCGTCGCAATTTATGCGTGGTTGGCGATGACGCTCAGTCGATTTATAGTTTTCGCGGGGCTGATTATACTAACATTCTCAATTTTGAGCGTGATTTTCCAGGTACGACAGTAGTTAAGTTGGAGCAAAATTATCGTTCGACTGGCGCGATTTTGAATATGGCGAATGCGCTGATTAGTCATAATATTCATAGAACTGATAAAAATTTATGGACGGCGAATGGCGACGGTGTTGAGCCAAAATTATGGCAATTATATAATGAGTCTGAGGAGGCTTTGGCGATTGCGAATGAGATTCAGGCGCAAATTGCGAACGGTCGTCAATATGGCGATGTGGCGGTGTTGTACCGAACGAATGCGCAAAGTTACGCAATTGAGCGAGCCCTGCGCCAGAGCTATATTCCGTATAAAATCGTCGGCGGTCTGCGATTTTTGGATCGAGCGGTCGTTAAGGATCTATTGGCATATCTTCGATTGTTATATCAGCCGAGTGATCGAGTTAGTTTTTTGCGAATTGTGAATACACCAAAACGTGGGGTTGGCGCGGTGAGTATCTCTAAGTTTTTGGATTGGAATGATGCGTCAGGGAAGGATATAATTAGCGGGTTGCTGGCGGTTGAGGAGGCGGATACTTTGACGGCGCGTGCAAAACGCCCGCTGCTAGAGTTTGGCCAAAAATTGCACGATTTGCAGCAGGAAATTGACGGATCCCCAGCCGAACTGATTGAAAGAATTATGAAAAGTACTGGCTATGAAGATTTTATAAACGACGGAACGCCGCAAGCTGAGGAGCGAATGGAAAATATCGGCGTGCTTTTGTCGGAGGCGAAGGCTTACGTTGACGTGGCGACGTTTTTGGAAGAGATGGCTTTGATGTCTTCGACGGATACGACTGCCGATCAGCAAGTAACGCTCATGACACTTCATGCGGCTAAAGGTTTGGAGTTTCCGGTGGTTTTTCTGGCGGGACTGGAAGAGGGGATTTTGCCGCACGCAAGAGTGTTTGATAGCGGTAACGCTGATGATGTTGAAGAAGAGCGCCGATTATGCTACGTTGGAGTAACTCGGGCGAGAGAAGAATTATTCGTTAGTTGTGCTAGTTCTCGGACGCAATTTGGTCAGATTGGTTATAATATGCCATCGAGGTTTTTGGATGAGATGGGCTTGATGGCTGGTGGTGCTGATAGACCAGCTCAGCCGATGGCAGAACCTGATTTTTATTCAGAAGATATTGGTTTGGAAGTTGGTGATCGAGTTCGCAGCCCGAGTTTTGGTTCGGGGGAAATTATTGATAGCGAAGGGTTAAGTGTTACGGTCCAATTTGACAACGGAAATATTAAGAAATTGAACGTCGAGTTCGCACGCTTGGAGAAAATTTGATACAATAAGAATACCTGCGTTGTGGGTGTGAACTTATGGGTATAAGATTACAAGCAAAACACTATTCTAAGAAAATTACGTTCGTTTCTGGCGCGATATTGATGCTGGTTGGCGGTTTATTTTTTGTCAATCAAGCATTGGCTGACGCTACTAAGCCAGCGGCTAAGGCTGGCGAAAAGTTGGTGACGATTTACGACAGGGGCGCAGAAAAGACGATCGTCACAAAAGCGAGGACGATTCGCGAGGCTTTGAAATTGGCTAAGTTTTCTATTGATGAACGCCAAGACGTAGTCGAGCCGAGTCTTGATTCGGAGATGGTGGCAGAGAAGTATAACATTAACATTTTCCGCGCTCGTCCAATAACAATCGTCGATGGAAATAAGCGTCTAAAGGTAACTACCGCCGAGCAGACACCGGCTTTGATCGCGAAGGCTGCTGGAATCGAAGTTTTTGAAGAGGACAAAACTACTTTATCCAATTCCGATAATATGGCGGTTGATGGCGCAAACATGGTGATGAAAATTGACAGAGCCTCGATGGTTAATTTTGTACTTTACGGCAAAGAATCTGTCATTCGCACACACGCTAAGACGGTTGGCGAGCTATTGAAAGAGAAGAATATTGATCCAAAGAAAGATGATACGCTATCTGTGGATCGTTCGGCAAAAATTATTCCTGGAATGAAAATTGAACTCTGGCGTAATGGCAAGCAAACTATAACCGCAGAAGAAGATGTGAAATTTGAGACTGAGAAAGTTCAAGACGCGAATCGAGATTCGGGATATCGCGAAGTAAAACAAGCGGGCGTGAACGGTAAGAAAAATGTCACTTATGAAATCGAGATGAAGAACGGCGTGGAAGTGAGCCGTAAGGAAATTGCTAGTGTTGTAACAAAAGAGCCAAAGAAGCAGATTGAGATTGTGGGGACGAAAGTTAGTTTACCTTCTGGATCTCATTCGGATTGGATGTCTGCGGCTGGTATTAGCCCTGATGATTATGGCTATGTGAACTTCATTTTTACGAAAGAGTCAACTTGGCGAACAACGGCTAGAAATGGACAATATGCTGGACTCGGTCAGACGAATATAAATAAGCTTTCTCAGGCTTGTCCAAACTGGCAAAGTGATCCAGTTTGTCAGATTAGAGTTTTCAATAATTATGCCGTAAGTAGATATGGCAGTTGGGCTGGGGCTTACAATGCGTGGAATCGCCAAAAATGGTGGTAGACTAACACTCGCGACGTAAGTTGGTTATAGTCTATAGATAAAAAGTGCTTAATTTGGTATAATTTATTTGACTAGGTTAACGAGTTATTATATGATTATGCGCGCAAAAGGTTTATTTTTTGGAAAAATTATTGGATTGGCCGTGTTGGTTGCGATTGCAACTCCAATGATTTCGTTTGCTGACGGAAATACTTCTGGTGAGCATTTGGTTCGTATTTATGATCGCGGCGAAGAAAAGACCATTATCACAAATGCATTGACCGTTCGGCAGGCCTTGCGTGCGGCTAAGATTACGATTGACGAAAAGATTGACGCGGTTGAGCCAAATATTGATATGGAATTGACGGGTGCAAAATACCAGGTCAATATTTTTCGCGCTCGTCCAATAACAATTGTCGATGGAAATAAACGCCTAAAGGTAACTACCGCCGAGCAGACGCCGGCTTTGATTGCGAAGGCTGCCGGACTGACTTTATATCGCGAAGATAAGACGCATTTTACGAATTCCGACGATCTTTTGGTGAACGGTGTGGGTCTGGTAATGAAGATTGAGCGATCAAAACAGCGAACGATAACTGAAGAAGTTGATATTAATTTTGATATTGAGCAGATTAAGGACGATTCTCAGCCGATTGGATTTAAGAGTGTTAAACAGCTTGGGGAAAAAGGTGTGCGGAAGGTGACTTATCAGGTTGAGGTAGAGAATGAGCGCGAGATTAGTCGTAAGGAAGTTGCTAGCGAAATCACAAAGCAGCCAAAGAAGCAGATTGAAATAATTGGCACGAAGCCTAAAAATCCATTGACGAAAAGTAAGGGCGCGCAGATATTTACCGACTCCAAGGGTGTGGCGCACCGCGAGACGTATTATGATTTGCCGATGAATATTGTGATAAAAGCTTGCGGTAGCGGCGGTACTTATACAGTGCGGGCGGATGGCGCGAAGGTTGATAAAGATGGTTATATTTTGGTGGCGGCTAATTATGGTAATTATCCACGATGTTCGGTGGTTGAGACCAGTATGGGTCCAGGCAAGGTTTACGATACCGGTGGATTCGCAGCCAAACATCCGCACGGATTTGACTTGGCGACCGACTGGACGAATGGAGATGGGCGCTAAATGGCTTTTTCTCATGGACCAAAAAAATCGCTTGGACAGCACTGGCTGAAGGATCCGGAGATTTTGGCGGATATTGCTGAAGCGGCCGAATTGACGGGTGATGATGTTGTGCTGGAGATCGGGCCAGGGCTGGGTACTTTGACTAGTCGTTTATTGGCTCGGGCTAGTTCAGTGACCGCCGTGGAATTTGACGCGGATTTGGCGCGAAAACTACCAGGGCAATTTCCTGGGAAAAAAATAACTGTCGTAAATCAAGATATATTGCAATTTGATCTGAATCAATTGCCAAAAAATTACAAAGTCGTAGCTAATGTCCCATATTACATTACCAGCAAAATTGTTGAAAAATTGATGACTGCGGAAAATAAGCCGAGCATTGCGGTGCTGTTGGTGCAAAAAGAAGTTGCCGAGCGAATTGCGGCAGAGGCTGGGAATATGAGTGTTCTATCTGTGAGCGTTCAGATTTTTGCTGAGGCGGAGCTAGACATTGAAGTTCCGAGGCAGTTTTTTACGCCGCCGCCAAAAGTTGATTCGCAAGTAGTGGTTTTAAGAACTCGTAATAATCCGTTAATTACTCCAGAAGATCAGAGAGATTTTTTCCGCATTGTTAAGGCTGGGTTTTCTGCTAAGCGAAAGAAGTTACGCTCTAGCTTGAGCGGTGGGCTGAGGATTGATAAGATTGCGGCGGAAGAATTGCTGAAAAATGCAGGAATTTCACCAGATGCCCGCGCTGAAGATTTGGCGATTACGGATTGGCGGCGGCTGCTCAAAGAATGGCGGGCGCGATGATTGCGGCAGACCAGCCGACGTATTTTCCGTCTGATCTATTGGTTGCGGTCTCGTCGAAAGATGACGGTACCATGCTCAATCGTATTCGCGGTCGCCACGTAGCTGAGGTGCTGGAAAATCGGCGGCGGTTTTGCGATCATATTGGGGTTAAGTATGACGACGTTGTCTATCACGTGATTTCCTATGACCAAGCACAGACGTTTGATAATATCGCCGAAGTTACTGAAGCTGACATGATCCGACACAACAGCGAGGGGATTTTTGCTGACGCACTATATACCGAAGCGGCTGGCGTGAGCTTGTTTTTACCAGTGGCGGACTGTATCGCCACCGTCATTTATGATCCAAAGCGTCGGGCGCTGATGCTGGTGCATTTGGGCCGGCATTCGACGGTGGTGCAGTTGATGTCTCAGGCGGTGCGGTATTTTGTCGAGCGCGGTAGCCGGGCAAAAGATTTACAAATTTGGATGTCGCCAAGCATCACACAGAAAAATTATCGTATGGATTATTTTAATCATTCAAATGATACGAATTGGTACAATTTCTGCCGTCAAACGGCTGATGGAATTTATCTAGACATGCAAGGGTTCAATCGTTCGCTAGCCATCCAGGCGGGCGTTTCTGCTGAAAATATTTTCATCTCGCCAATTGATACGGCGGACAATCCAAATTATTTTTCGCACTCATCGGGTGATATTGGCGGTAGGTTTGTTGTTGTTGCGTGTATGCGATATTGACCGTCGACAGTTGTTTGTAATAAAAAGCAACTCAGTATTTTAAGGCTGAGTTACTTTTGTGATTAAAAAGGTTAATTAATCAATCAGATTTTCGTGCTTTAAATCTTTAACGGCATTAGTAGCTTCTTCTTCGGTGAATCCCCAGTAATTAACAAGGCTGCGTATCAAGTTATCTCTTCTATAGTAATATCCTTTGCCTTTCAAGGCTCTTAGGGCACGCAACTTTGCTCGTTCGGTATAGTTGATATTGTATTCTGCTAGCACTTCTAGAACCTCTGATTCTGTAAAACCGCCAGATTTCGTTGTATCGTCTATTATCTCTTTCTTTGAAGATAACCTTCCTTCCTGGTTATTATCGGATAGAAAGTGCTCCTCGATCCAGCGACGTGTATTATCCCTAAAATCGTAGTTTAAGCGATTGACACCTTCTTCTGCTATTTCTTTAGTGAAGTGATCCTCGTCCTGCAGGCATTTTATGATGCGTGATTTTGAAGATCCAGACATATAGCTTTTCAGTAGTATGTCTGCTCTTCGTTGAGCGTTGCCTGCGAAGTCAATGTTTAATGTGTTAAATGCGTTATCAGTCTCCTCTTGGGTAAATTTAAGTATAGCGGTGAGAAAATTGTTCAAGCTTGCTCTTGAATTGACGTTAGAATTTGTGTTTTTTAGGGCTTTTATGGCTTGTTTCTTAAAGAATTCAGAAAAGTTAATTTCACGACTTAACTCGTCAAATGCTTTTTTCACTACCTCTTCTGGTAGCTTGTAAAAACTAGTGAGTCTCTCTGTTAGTGCGCTCCGGGATATATACATGCGCTCTGTAGTAGAGTGGTCTTCGACGTTTTTCTTTATTATTCTTTTTGCGCTATCGACAGGGTTGTAATTTGGACAGAGTGTTTCATATAGCTGCAGTGCTGTATCATAGCTAGCTAGTTTGCTTATATTTACCATATCGTCTAAGGCTGACTCCTTAGAATGGGCACCTGTACAAAAACCTATAGTCCCAAAACGTCGTACCAATTCTTGGGAAAAACGCCTATCCCACCTTCCGTCGTTATTGACTACATAATTATCTGGCGTGACGGTATTCTTTAACATGTCGCCATCTTTGCTGACGTAATAGTCACCAACCCACTGGTCATATAGCATATGACCTTTAGTGTCGAAGTAGTACCATTTGTCACCAATCATCTTCCAGGCGTTTTCTGTCATATGGCCGCTGGTATTAAAGTAGTACCAATGTCCGTTTATCCGCTCCCATTTGCTATGTATAATATATCCGCGTATGTCGAAGTAGTACCACTTACCGTCTATCTGCCGCCATTGAAGCCGAGGGTAGTTTATGTAGTTCCCATTGGGCTCTTTATACCACCATCCAACTGAATCCCTCTGCCAGCTTCCTCCGTTGGCACTTGCTGTTGCTGGTGCGTAGACGCCGATTATAGTAATGCTAACAGCTGCGGCTACGGTTAAGTTTTTTATGAGTTTGTTCATAACTCCCCTCCTAATAAATTGTGATTATAATTATATCACATCAATTGGCATCCTTCATCATTGGTCATGATCTGTTGAATTTGCTATAATTTACCTATGACTAAGAAACACGCTTACATTACTACCGCTATTCCTTACGTAAACGGCTTGCCGCACATTGGGCATGCTATGGATTATATGTTGGCAGATGTGTGGGCGCGTTATTCCAGGCAAAACGGTCGTGAAGTTCGTTTTCAGGCGGGTGTGGATGAGCATGGCAATAAAATTGCCGCCAAAGCTGCCAGTCAAAATCAAACCCCTCAAGAATACGTCGATCGAACGCACGTCAATTTTAAGAAGATGATTGCTGAGCTGAATATCTCAGTGACAGATTTTATTCGAACGACTGACGCGCATCACGTTGCTGCGGTGCAATATATTTGGCAAAAACTCGTTGAGGCTGGCTATATTTACAAAGGTTCGTATGAAGGCTGGTATTGTCAGGGGTGCGAAGCTTTCGTTACGGATAAAGAAGCTGCCGATAATAATGGGGTTTGTCCAG
>CAUUUJ010000002.1:0-48131 GCA_963548315.1 uncultured Candidatus Saccharibacteria bacterium
TGTAAACAAAAAATCGCCTACTCGGCGATAATCCTGACTATCTATGATTGGTGGGCGCTGAGGGACTCGAACCCCCGACCCTCTCGGTGTAAACGAGATGCTCTAGCCAACTGAGCTAAGCGCCCATATTAAAAATATGGTGGGCGATGAGGGACTTGAACCTCCGACCTCGTCATTATCAGTGACGCGCTCTAACCAGCTGAGCTAATCGCCCTCATTCGTCTTGGTGGAGTGTTGTGGACGTAAGCCCACTTCACCCCATATGGTGGAGACACAGGGACTCGAACCCTGGACCCCCTGCTTGCAAAGCAGGTGCTCTAGCCAACTGAGCTATGTCCCCATAAATTGCCAAGACTTTTTAATTGTACAGTATCTTTTTAATTCTGACAAGTGTATAATTGATAATATGTTATATCAATTTAGTTTTGGCTCATTATTTTTTGGGATTTTAGTCTTAATTGCTGGTGGAATCGTCGTTATTTTCCATCAAAAATTAGCCGACAATCTGGGAAGCGGCGTAAGTAGTTATGACCGTTTCAAATTTTGGGGACTTGTTACGTGCGGAGTAGGAATCGCTATTATGCTCAGCCTACACACTATCCCATTAAACTGGCTACTGAACTCCCTTTTTGGCGGCGGACTATAATAAGCACCAGCAAAAAGCATAAATAGCCAAAAATTATTGGCTATTTTTTATAATCACAATTCTACCAAAATATCAGATTTAATTAAATCTACCATATAAAAAGCCCCTCATAGGGGGACTTTTTCTTTTAACAACTTGATTGTGCAATTCATCAATCGGCTTCTCGTAGAGAAAGGTTGAACTTTTGCCTCGTCCTCGAGAGGACTATTGTAAATATGTAAGTTCGACATATTCACGAGACCGACCTAGCTCAATCTGTGATTGCTCTACAGATTGGCATCGTTACTCCCTAGAAAGGAGGTAATCCATCCGCACCTTCCGGTACGGATACCTTGTTACGACTTAACCCCAATCATGCCCCCCACCTTAGGCCGACGAATCGGACTTCGGGTGTTGGTCACTTTCATGGTTTGACGGGCGGTGTGTACAAGACCCGGGAACGTATTCACCGCAACTTGCTGATTTGCGATTACTAGCGATTCCGACTTCATGCAGGCGAGTTTCAGCCTACAATCCGAACTGGGACTAGCTTTGATGCGATTTGCTTCACCTCGCGGCTTCGCTGCGCATTGTACTAGCCATTGTATTACGTTTCTAGCCCAGGACGTAAGGGAAATACTGACCTGACATCATCCCCTCCTTCCTCCCCGTTACCGGGGCAGTCTGAATAGAAAAATACAACTATTCACAAGGGTTGCGCTCGTTGAAGGACTTAACCTAACATCTCACGACACGAGCTGACGACGGCCATGCATCACCTGTCACAGGGTTCCAAAAGGCACAGTCTACTTTCGCAGACCTTCCCTGGATGTCAAGCCCTGGTAAGGTTCTTCGGTTATCATCGAATTAAAGAACATAATCCACCGCTTGTGCGGGTCCCCGTCAATTCCTTTATGTTTTAGCCTTGCGGCCGTACTCCACAGGCGGGATACTTAACGCGTTAGCTTCGCTACTGAAGGGGTCGATACCTCCAACAGCTAGTATCCATCGTTTACGGCGTGGACTACCCGGGTATCTAATCCGGTTCGCTCCCCACGCTTTCGTGCCTTAGCGTCAGAAATGGCCCAGTAACCTGCCTACGCCATCGGTGTTCCTTCTAATATCTACGGATTTCACTCCTACACTAGAAATTCCAGTTACCTCTACCATTCTCGAGTTTAACAGTTTGAATAATAGTCTGTATGGTTGAGCCACCAGGTTTCATTATTCACTTATTAAACCGCCTACGCAACTCTTTACGCCCAGTCACTCCGGATAATGCTTGCACCCTACGTATGACCGCGGCTGCTGGCACGTAGTTAGCCGGTGCTTATTCATGAGTTACCGTCATATTCTTCACTCATAAAAGAAGTTTACAACCCGAAGGCCTTCATCCTTCACGCGGCGTTGCTCCATCAGGCTTTCGCCCATTGTGGAAGATTCCTCACTGCTGCCTCCCGTAGGAGTCTGGACCGTGTCTCAGTTCCAGTCTGGCTGATCATCCTCTCAGACCAGCTATGGATCGTCGGCTTGGTAGGCCATTACCCTACCAACTACCTAATCCAACGCAGGCTTCTCCCAAAGCGCCCGAAGGCTTTAATCCGAAGACCATATGCGGCATTAGCTACCCTTTCGGGCAGTTATTCCTCACTTTGGGGCAAATTCCTACGCGTTACTCAGCCGTCCGCCGCTCGCCGACATTTTACACAAAATTCTTGAATAAATCTTCTATATTACCCAGAAGCTTCCAGAATTCAGTGTAAAACTCGCTGCCGCTCGACTTGCATGTGTTAGGCACGCCGCCAGCATTCATCCTGAGCCAGGATCAAACTCTCCGTTAAAATCTACTTTGTATCAAAGTATTAAGGCTCTACAAAAATATAAACTGACGATGATATTGCACAATCAAATTGTTAAAGTTCATCTTAAGTCAGACTGAAGTATGATTTACCTCGCTTTACAGATTGTAAATCGTTGCTTAACTCGCACTCCAGCAACCAGACTTGTTACTAATCTTACAGTATATAATTGCCTAGGTCAATAGATTTTTACAATTATTTTGTTGCGAAAAATACAACGGCAGCTACAACTACACCAATGGCCGCCCCAGCCGCCACTTCTACAGGGGTGTGACCATGAGCAACGCGAAGTTTTTTCAACTTGCTACCCTGCTCTGAAATTAACTTATTAAGCGTTTCACCCTGCATTCCAGACGAATAGCGAACCATCATGGCATCATACATAACTATAATAGCCAGCCAAGTAGCTAGTCCAAACACAGAACTATCCCAGCCATCTTGTAGCCCCAGAAATACCGCCAGCGACACAACAATCGCACTATGAGCGCTTGGCATACCTCCGGATAGAAGTATTTTCGGGTTTGTATCACCACTGAACACTCGACGATTTCGCCCCATGAGATGAAACACTTGCTTCAACCCTTGGGATATCGCCCATGCAATTACTGGGACTATCAAGACTTTCATTTATTAATTACCCTCATCCTGCGGGCGATCCGCCATCAAGCCGATTGATGAAACAGCGTCGCCGTCAGATAGACGCATAATCGTCACGCCCTGAGTCGTCCTACCGAGCAATTTAATATCACTCAAGCCTAGTCGGATAGTCTGACCATTCTGAGAAACCAATAACGCCTCTGTTATTTCTGGATCAATAGTCTGCACAGAGATAATTGGACCAGTTTTTGCAGTTACAACTGCAGCTTTTATACCAACTCCGCCACGTTTATGACTTGGGAAATTCGACACCTTTGTGCGTTTACCGAAGCCTTTCTCGCTAACCACCAGCAAGGTTTGGTCGTCACCCGTAACGATATCCATACCAACAACAGAGTCGTTTGGACGTAATCTTACGCCACGAACACCACGAGCTGATCTACCCATTGGGCGCGTATCTTTCTCATTAAAGCGAATAGCTTGCCCTGCAGACGTAGATATAATCACGTCATTTTCGCCAGTCGTCCTCTTTATCCAGCGCAGTTCATCGCCTTCATCTAATTTAATAGCAATCAATCCGTTTGTACGAACATTGGCATAATCTTTTACAGGAGTCTTCTTGACTGTACCCTTCTTTGTCGCCATGAACAGATATCCGTCTTCGTTAGCGTTCTTTTCGTGCTTGATAATTGCCGTTATCTTCTCTTCTGGCTGAAGTTGCAATAAGTTAACGGCCGCAACACCTTTCGCGCTTAGGCTGGCGGCTGGTACTTCGTAAGCCTTCAAGCGGAAGATCCTACCCATATTAGTGAAGAATAGCAGATAATCATGCGAACTTGCCTGAACGACTTGGTCAATAACATCTTCTTCCTTAGTCGTCATACCACGCTTGCCTTTACCGCCACGATTTTGCCTACGATAATCACTTACTAAGGTTCGCTTGATGTAATTTTCGCTTGTAAGTAGAATTACCGACTCTTCCTCTGGAATCAATTCCTCATCAGAAAACTTGCCTAATTCGTGATTGATAATCTTACTGCGTCGTTCATCGCCATACTTTTCTTTCATAGCAAGCAATTCTTCCTTAACAACACGCAAAATCTCGTTCTCGTCAGCCAAAATAGCTTCCAGCTTCTTAATCAGTTCATGAAGTTGCTTCAATTCTTCTTCAATCTTGTCGCGCTCCAGCCCTTGCAATCGTCGTAGTTGCATCGCCAAAATTGCGGCCGCTTGAATTTCTGACAAACCAAATCGCTCCATCAAACGCTTGTCGGCGTCGTCATAACTTTCGCGAATTGTCTTAATTACCTCATCAATATGATCAAGCGCAATTTTCAGACCTTCCAATATATGCGCCCGCTCTTTAGCTTTTCGAAGCTCAAACTCAGTCCTACGTCGAATAACTCCTTGACGATGCTTAATAAACTCCGCCAAAATCTCTTTCAAGCCCATAACCTTAGGCTGAATACCATTAACCAAAGCCAGGACATTATAATGGAATGACGTCTGTAATCCAGTCAATTTATACAATTGGTTAAGAATCTTCTTTGGATAAGCATCTTTTTTCAGTTCAACGACAACTCGAACCTTACCGCGAGCACTTTCATCTCGCGCATCGGCAATGTGCGTTATTTTTTTGGCAAGGACAAGTTCTCGAACCTTATCAACAAAGCCTTCCTTGCTCATACCATACGGAACTTCGGTGATTATAATACTGTAACGGCCATTTTTGCGCTCTTCAATCGACGCAACCGCACGAATCGTAACTGAGCCGCGCCCAGTTTCATATGCTTGACGCATTGGTGCACCACCATAAACTTCCGCACCCGTCGGAAAATCAGGACCCTTAATATGCGCCAATAGTTCGTCTAGTGTAATTTCAGGATTATCTATTTGAGCAACTGTAGCGTCAACCACCTCACCAAGGTTGTGCGGTGGAATATTCGTTGCCATACCAACAGCAATACCCATCTGACCGTTCAATAGAATATTTGGAACGGCCGACGGCAAAACCACTGGCTCTTTCTCTGTTCCGTCGAAGTTATCACGAAAATCAACTGTTTCTTTGTCGATGTCAGATAGCAACTCGCCGCCAATTTTATCCATTCGCGCCTCAGTATAACGAGAAGCCGCTGGCTCGTCACCGTCCATAGAACCGAAGTTACCCTGACCTTCAACCAGCGTATAACGCATCTTCCAAGGTTGAGCCAAGTTCACCATAGCGTCATAAATTGATGAGTCGCCGTGCGGGTGGTAGTTACCCATCACTTCACCGACGATCTTCGCCGACTTCACCGTAGCGTGAGGAGCACGCCAACCATTCTTATTCATCGCATACAAAATACGACGATTAACAGGCTTCAGTCCGTCACGAACATCCGGCAAAGCACGGTCAATAATAACCGACATAGAGTATTTAAGGAAGGAATCTTCCATAACACGCTCAACTGTTGACTTTTCAATACCGCGAACTTCTGGCTCTTCGTTCAGAATTTCTGGTTCTACTATATTTTTATTGTCATTGTCCGCCATATCTCCTCCTTAAAAGTCCAAATCTTCCACATTAACCTTAGCGGCATTTGTTTGAATAAAATTTTTCCTCAATTCTACGCTATCACCCATAAGCTTCGTAAATATCGCGTCTGCCCGTTCTGCGTCCTCAATATTAACCTTCACTAATGTTCGATTTTCTGGATTCATAGTCGTTTCCCATAATTGAGCGGCATCCATCTCACCAAGACCCTTAAATCGCTGTTGTGCCGTGTAGCCTGCCTGCTTAAATTTCTCAGCATTTTCATCAATCTTTACACCAGCAGCCTTGCGCTCATTGATCTTTTCGTTCAATTTTTGCTCGAGGGCTACTTCATCATAGACGTAATCTATCTTACGATTACTGCCAGTCCCTCTACTTAGCCCAAACAGAGGTGGTTTCGCCAAATATACGTGGCCCGCTTCAATCACTTCAGACATGTATCGGAAGAAGAATGTCATCAAAAGCGTAGAAATGTGTGCACCGTCAACATCGGCATCTGTCATAAATATAATCTTGTCGTAACGAATGCCACTGATATCAAATTGGTCGCCAATTCCAACGCCCATAGCCTTAATCAACGAAACAATTTCAGCATTAGCAAACATCTTATCAAACCTTGCGCGCTCAGTATTCAACACCTTACCGCGAAGAGGAAGAACAGCCTGAATAGTTGAATCGCGACCGTCCTTAGCAGAACCCGCAGCCGAATTACCCTCGACAATAAATAATTCACAATCTTTTCGGTTACGAGATGAGCAATCCGTCAATTTAGATGGCAAGTTTAAGCCTTCAAATGCTCCCTTACGGATAACGTTGTCGCGCGCAGCCCTTGCCGCCTTACGAGCTCGTGCCGCCAATGTAGCCTTGCCGACAACCTTCTTAGCTGTAGCTGGATTTTCCTCCAGGTAATACGCAAAATATTCGCTCATTACCTGATCAACATAGCGGCGCATCTCTGGATTACCAAGTTTGTTCTTGGTCTGACCTTCAAACTGAGGATCTGGCAACTTCACCAAAATAACTGCCGTCAAACCTTCGCGGATGTCATCACCAGTTAGATTATCTTCTTTTTCTTTCAGCAAGCTATTCTTGCGAGCATAATCATTAATTACACGCGTAAGGGCTGTTCGGAAACCAACCAAATGAGTACCACCATCAGGAGTTAAGACGTTATTGGCAAATGGCTTTACCACTTCAGCGTAAGTGTCGTTATACTGAACCGCAATTTCCACCATACAATCTTCAACTTGCTTCTCGACGTAAAATATATCGTCCGATAAAACATCCTTGCCAATATTCAGGTTTTTTACATAACTCTGAATACCACCCTCAAAGTAGAAAGCTTTTCGTTCGCCAGTTCGCTCATCGATAACCGATGTGTGAATGCCTTTTGTAAGGTACGCCTGATGACGAAGATAATTAACAACCCATTTATAGTCAAAATTAACCGTCTCCTTAAAGATAGTTGGGTCTGGATAAAATGTAATTGTCGTTCCAGAATCATCAGACTTTCCGACTACTTCTAATTCTGTCTGAGGCACGCCTGTTGCGTATTCTTGGCGATAGATTTTACCGTTCTTTCTAACTTCAGCAATCATCCGCGTAGATAGCGCATTCACAACACTAGAACCAACACCGTGAAGTCCTGATGAAACCTTATAGCCACCGCCGCCAAACTTACCGCCGGCGTGTAAGATTGTTAATACCGTCTCCAATGTACTCTTACCTGTCTTTGGGTGTTTATCGACAGGAATACCACGACCGTCATCAGATACTCGAACACCACCATCCTTTAACAAAGTTACTTCGACCTTTGTAGCATAACCAGCGATTGCCTCGTCAATTGAGTTATCGGCGATTTCCTTAATCAAGTGATGTACGCCCTCATACCCCGTACTACCGATGTACATTCCTGGACGCTTACGAACCGGCTCAAGACCCTCTAGGACCTGGATTTGTGAGCCATCATAAGATTGTTCATTTGTTTGTTTAGCCATATCTCCCTCACTATTATCTGAATTATCAGCTCTTTTCAACAACCTTATTATACATCAAAATAGATATATTCTCAAACTATTTACTTTTTCAGCATGCTTATGCTAAAGTTAGATTAAAGTTATATAACAACAAAAATAAAAGAGGTCAAAATGTTCAAAAAAATTATCTCGCGCCTACCATACAGCCCTTCAATGATCCACAATTTGGGCTTTTATGCGAAACGCTTACGCAAAGAAGAAGCCACTCGAAAGATCGGGCTTATCTTAACTGCCCTAGCGCTTATTGTGCAATCTTTCACCGTTTTTTCACCGCCAGAATCAGCCAATGCAGCAGATTCCAGCGACCTCATTTACGGCGGAATTTCTAGCGGTCAGCAACTGATGGCTCATTATGACGCGAACACAAATAATATTCACGACCTCTACGATCATCTTGGTATTAGCCGCTCAGATCTAGTAGCTGCGACAGGAAATCTTCAGACACTGAACAGTAACATGGGAACTTATTCTTGGGGACTTACGCCTCATTTTGGACCATCAAGAGGTGAAGGTTCATATGTAGTGCGCACATCTCAAGGAGGGGCTCGCACATTCTACTATCGACCTCACAACCTCTGGGGCAGCTTCTCATATAGAGCATTCGTTGGATATTCGGCCGGGACTGGCTGGTTTGCAATTATGCTTAACTGTGGCAACTTAATCTTAAAATTCGCGCCACCGAACCACCATTGTCCGACTGGTCAAGTTGGCACATACCCAAACTGCTCCACTCCACCACAGCCAGTAGCTACATGTAACGCTCTAGACATAAAGAATAATGGAGACACTTACCAACTTACAGCCAACGCAAGTGCAGCCAACGGTGCTACAATTCAAAAATATGTATACAGTATTTATCGAGGAAACACCCTAGTTAAAACTATAGAAAGCAACGATAAGATTGTATCTTATACAGAGAAAACACCGGGATCATACAAAGTTGTTCTAACAGTAAAAAGCTCGCTAGGCGACAAGACCTCAGACGCCTGCATAAAGACATTTACTATACCAGAGCCAGCAAGATGCCCTCAAAACCCTAAATTATTAAAGGATGATCCTCAGTGCCAACCATGTCCAGGCGACTCTACTATATGGATTAACGATAGTCGATGTTCTGCCTCGTTCGTGCAGACAAAAACCGCAGTTAATCTCACCCAAAATAATACTGACGCAACAACTACGGTTGCGAAATCTGGAGATCGAATTACCTACACTCTTTCAGTAAAAAACAAAGGTCTAAAAGAGGAAGAGTTTACGTTCAAAGATCAAGTCAGCGACCTATTAGAATATGCAGACATATTCGATGCTGGAGGCGGAAAATTGACAGATGATAAAGGTGCTAGTGCAGGTAGTGGAAACGCAAAGGTGCTTGTCTGGAGCGCAGTTAAGATTAAACCAGGAGAAACCCAGAAGCGCAGTTTTACCATCCAAATAAAGAACAGCATCCCAGCAATGGCTAGCGGTAAAAGCAATCCAATGTCTTATGATTGTAGGATTGATAACACATTTGGCAACACGGTAAGTACGAAGATCGACTGCCCTGCACCGAAAGTTATAGAACAAACCACTTCGCAACTACCAAAAACTGGTGCCAGCGAGAATATGATGTTCGCAGGAATTATTGCAGCCGTGGTCGTATACTTCTACACTCGATCACGTCAATTAAATAAAGAAGTTAGAATCATTCGGCGAGACATGTCCGCAGGAACTTTATAGGAGGTGAAAAATGAGTGAAAAATTAAAATCTACCGTAGAGAATGCTGTCGATACTAAGAAATTGGCTGAACTTAGCAACGAGAGAGCTGCTGAAATTAAAAGATCTCTTGAAGAAGCTGCAGAAAAAGCCGTAGAAAAAGAAAAATCAAATGCCGAAAATGAAAATAGCATTAAACATGAGGCTATAGAAATTGCCGCCCACCAAGAAAAGCGGCAAGAACAAAAAGAATCTAAAGAGATAAAAGAAGATAAGCCTCTTACAAAAAAAGATATTGAAGCTTCGTATAAGAAGACTTTGGAAAATGTACAAGACCAACTATCAGCTCCATCCAGGGCTTTCAGTAAGGTTATTCATAATCCAGTCGTCGAAAAAACTAGTGACGCAATTGGCAATACCGTTGCCCGCCCTAACTTAATCATTTCTGGCGCCTTAGGCGCAATAGCTTCTGTCGTTGTGTATTTTATCGCCAAACGATACGGATATCTATTATCAGGATCAGAAACTATTATCTTGTTTGTAGCTGGCTGGTCTATCGGCGCTGTTATCGAATACGCTCGAGTAGGGTTTATCAACAACAGGAAAAATAGCTAGATAGATGTTGAATCTTATCTCAAGCTAATCATCACTTCACTATCGTCATCATCACCATTGCGCAAATCGAGCCGATTCTTAACCACAGGTTGGCTCGGTTTTACATTTACAGAAGAGGCAGGGTTATTATTTGTAGTCATGGACACATTTGTCCTATTGATGACAGCACTATCTATCGCAGAAGGTTGACTTTTCTGTTTGCTGTCAAGATTAGAAGTCGTAGCGTTTACATTATTTATATTAGAAGGAGCATTATTAATCGCCTCTGGGCGACCTTGCGGATTCTGTATTTGTGAGGAAGTCTGTGGAGTTTGCGAATTTGATGGTCTTACGGTTGAGTTAGAAGCGGGCTTTCCTCCTAGCTGTTGCCTCTTCGCTAGCCATTCATCCAAGAATGATGACCCACCGCCCGACGATTTTTGACCAACAGAAGACGCTAATTGAGAAGGACTCGTCTTTGGTTGTACACTACCTCTAATCCTGTCAAATATCTCCTTCTCAACAACAGCTCGCGGCCTTCCGTATTTAGCAGCAGATAGCCTTACTAACGCATCTCTCAGCTGATTATTAACTTGCCCCATTGGCGGTATCCAGTTCATACTAAACGGCGCAGACGGTACATTATTAATCATCACAGAGGTTATAGATTGGAAGTTTGGCAATTTAGCCAAGTCGTCGACATCGAAGGTCGGCTGGAACTTCTTAACCATCAATTCAGCGTCAGTTACACCGATACGCCCAGAAATAACTGTACCGACGTTACCAATAATAGCTTCTCGTATCTTATCTGTTAACTGCGTCATAAACTGGTTACCCATAATAAGACTCAATTTATACTTACGAGCCTCAGACAAAATAGATTCAAAGCTGTCAGTAGCGAAGTTCTGGAACTCGTCAACATATAATGAGAAATCAACTCGCTGATCCTCTGGAATATCCGCCCGAGACATCGCTGCTGCCTGGAACTTCATCACAAAAATAATACCCAGAAGCTTCGAATTAAGTTCACCCATCTTACCTTTCGACAAGTTAACCAGCAAAATCTTATTATTATCCATAATTTCACGCAAATTAAATCCAGACTTGGTCTGACCAATGATATTGCGCATTGCATCGTTGGAAATAAATGGACCAAACTTTGATACAACCCATGAAATAACCTCACCTGCCTCATTTGACCTCTGTGACGCAGGAAATTCCTTTGTCCAGAAATCAATAACTTGCTGATCTTTTACATACTTAAGCTTGCTTTTCACAAATTCAGGATCAATAAGACACTTCGGCACGTCGATAAAGGTTCCACCAGCAGGATCCGACATCAACAGTAAAGCACAGTTTCTAAAAATATGCTCCAGACGAGGACCAACAATTCCCGTATGGCCAGGATCATAAAGTCCATAAAGCATATTAATTGCCTCTTGAACCAAAAAGTCTTTTTGGTCTGGAGTGTCGAACTCAAACATATTCAGACCAATTGGATTAGTCATATCAGCAGGATTAAAGTAGATAATATCCTCAACGCGTTCTTTTGGAACCTTACCTAATAAAGACTCAACCAGATCACCGTGTGGATCGATAAAAGCAAATCCTCGACCGTCCATCATATCCTGATAAGCCATATTTTCCTGCAAGACAGACTTACCAACACCCGTTTGACCAATAATATATACGTGGCGGCGGCGGTCTTTTGTCCCGATTCTAATAGGTTTTTTAACTCCTCGGAATTCGTTATAGCCAATCAGCAAACCCTCATCCAAAACGTCTGTTGGTCCATCAACTTGTTTGGACATTTGTCTTTTAACCTGTGAAGTCGGAATCGCGTTGGCTCCAGGCAAATGGAATAACGTTGCCATTTCTACACTGTTGAGAATATTACTACGTGTTTCTTGAGGAAAGAACCTCATAATATAAGCTGTTGTCATTTCCTCAACATTCCTAGTTAAAGAGAATTTAAACCCATTATTGCGCGGTGAGTCAAACAACGAGAAGGCTGCTATTATATTTTTTAACAACACTTGAGAGCGCGCCGCAGTGTTTGACGAAATTACAACACGCACCAAAACTTCATACGCAGGATAGCGAGCTTTTTCGCTGATAGCATCCACTTCCGCCTGCTCTAAAGATGTTAGCTGCTTGTCCTCAGAACTAGAGCCGCCGTCTTTTTCATTATTCTCTGGCGGTTTCCACAGAGCCTCCATGATATCCATAGGAGCAACGCCTCCAAAGCCTTTTTTCTTGCCCTTATTTTTCTTCATGCCGTCAATATGAGACTCTGAAGCCTTGGACCAACCGTCATACGCCGGACGTAGTAAAAATTGCACACCTATTCCATCTTCTTTGGACGCCGAAGATAAAGCATTTAATAATGCCCTGGAAGCATCTCTTTTCGACTCCTGATAAGTAGATATTGGATAAACAAAGGATTTTTTCAGGGTGAATTCGCCACCGATGGTTCCGCTCATCTTGCCAACCTTACTAAATATATTAGTATCAGATACCTCTTCTAGCCGAGCAGAAGGATATGCTGCCGCTACAGCTTGACGAATAACATCAACTAACACTAGCGGGACAACGGCATAATAGTGAACTAATCCACCATGCGCAACAATCTCAAACGATATATGACGTTGGCCGTAGACTTTACTTTTGAACCCTTTAGTTGCTGTACTTGAGATAATATTGTACATCACCTGGGCTTGCGACAATACCTCTTCGGTTAAATCTCGTTCATCCCGATTTGAACTATTGACGTCTTCACTTGTCGGAGGCAAATGTATAAGCAACGGCACCATCTTCAAGCCTCGTTCATAATTTTTGGCTTCCCTCAGCATGTTACGATACAACACAAAAGCTACCGCAGAACCAGCGGCTATAATAACAATCGCGATAAAACTAACTATTAAAGGACCCGCACCCATATAAAACCCTATTTACTACCGTCGTCATTTTGACCTAAAGTCTTATTATATCGTTTTTTTAAATAATCAGCCTGCAGCTGTGCAATAACTCTATTCCTCTCATAAGGATTATCTTTTGTTAAAGCTATAATCTTTTTAACTTTATCCACCCATTCTCTTTCTATCAGATCTTCATCCGCTGCCACCAGAGGAGTATCATCATCAGCTACTACCCCTGACTGCTTCGCGCTTTGATCGTCGTTTTGAGATTGAGATAAAGGAACTGCTGTAGTATTATCAACAGGCAAAGCCACGGGTATATTGTTATACTGCTCAACCCTAGCACCAAGTGACTGCTCGGACTCTCTTCCGACTTCAGGATTTAATGATGTATTTTCTACATTATACTCACCGCCACCTATATTTTGTGGCTGCACCTCAGGAGTCCTATTGACTTGTGGCAGTTCGGGATTCATAAATATATTGTACCACGTAACTACTTAAAATACACGACTACATTCAGGGCGGGATTAGTATCTTTTATGTATAAAAAAACACGCCAGCAATTCAAACACACCAAGTAATAATATCTCAAAAATCCCAACATCTCCCATCGATTGCATACCCACATAAATAACTGGAGCAAGAGAGATTACAGTAGAGTAATAATACGTCTTATACTTAGATTCACTGCGACTATTCTTGAAATTAAAAAATTTCGCAGCTATTCGCTCCGATGTTAAAAATACTACATAAGTTAGACAGATAAATAGTACATACAAACATACAAAAAACGCTAAAATTCCAAACGGACCAGCAGAACTCGGGTTTGTCGCGTTCAAAATAACCGCAGTCAAAATCAGTGCAACCAACGCTATAAAACTAATTATCTTCATCCCCATACTCACATCATACTATACACAAGAAGCCTGAGCGATAATACTACAGCATATAGACACAAGCCATCCGCCGATAAAAAATAACTATTAGGCGCGGGTGCTACTTGCCTATTACCGCTCGAGGCGATTTGACCGCTCCTTAGTTAAGGAGCATCTCCTTGCAGTTTTCCTCTGCATACATCCAGGACTCTCACCGCTAGTTCTTTAACGAGGATTAACTGGATGTATGCGGTACTAACCGCGCGCTCAACGCTTTTACAAGGCGGAGCATTGGCTGCGTCATTATAAAAATCATGCAGCCAACTATCCGTCGATTTATACGTAAAAACGTGGCTTTATATAAATTTTATTGTTAATGTATTTTTGCTTTTTTGTTTTTCTAAAAGCTTAACCTTATATTAGCATAGCCCCATTTAGATGTCAACCATTACTCGGTCAAAAAGTATTGTAATTTTCACCTATTTTTTAATGTTGTCAAAATTATCATCTGTTAATTATTCTCTTATCGCTTTATGGCTATCTGTGTATTTTACAACAATCTTGTCGTTTTTGAGCATTATATAACACAAATTGTACACCATTCAATGAAGATATCATCGACTTAGCGACCACCCAATTGCACGACTAACCTATGATCACCCGCCATCCAAACATTGCCACAAAAATAGGTTCGTGCAGTCAATATCAGACCGACGTCTAACACTCAAATCCGTGATAAAATAATATTCTCTATTCCCCACTTTATAAAACTCTATTCACTTTCATTGTCACACTACAGCAAACTTAACAAAATTATTTTTATATTATTATAAGAACATCCAGGCATCAGTATGCATATTAAATCTTATACATCAAAATGTTATGCAACAGTTTTAATTAAAAATTACAAAACGAAAGTATAAAGTTTATTCATAGTACACAAAGCCACCTTTTACACTTCAATAAAAGAGTCCTAGAAAATGTGCGATAATTTAATTTGTCGCACACATAAAAGACATAAAAAGTAGTCAAACAAACGCCAGTCTCTGACATATAACTTCATAGTAAAAGCCATTAGAAAAAATAGTTGCGAAAATTAGAAAGAAGATTATAAAATGTGTGGTATTTTTTACTAAACTTTTTACAAAAATATTGTTGACATAAGCATTTATATAGCTTATTATAGGGGTAGCTTCTGAATAAAAAAGTTATACAGAGGCCAAAAATAAAAAGAAATTGTAAAACTCCACTTTTTTGAAAACAACCACTACTCGCAGGTGGTTGTTTTTTTCTATATTAAAAATAAACTCTACTCTTTGACAGTAAGTAAAGCCAGCGATAGGGCTGACTTTTAATCTAATCTTAATCTATTTGGTGGAGCTGCCGGGTACTGCCCCCGGGTCCAACTGGTATCACAACATTCGTCTACGAGCATAGGCTTATCTAAATTTATTTAATAACGCTACTCGGATTTAAAATAAACCAAGAAAACCGAGTTCCGTTACGTAGTAAAAGTCCCATGAGTCTGCTACTTCCAGAATCACAGCGAGCAACATAAATATAACACCTCGTCCACACTATGTTGCCTGCGCGGCAAGATGGCTATAGAAAATTACGCTACAGCTGGTGCGAAAGCACGAACCTGGAATAGGCCCGCAACTTTGCTTGCAAAGTTTTTTGCATCTAAAAATATACGTTACGCGTATCGTCGGCTCGCAGAATGTCATGATAAAGTCCAATTGTCGAAAGCTATATCAGCCCCACATATCGATTCATATTATACCCTGATCTCATTCAAAAATCTACATGCTTATGTTTTAATAGATTTATGATTAGTAGAGTTATTTCAGCTACACCCTACGGATTTAGCGGACAAATCATCGAAGTTGAGGGAGATATGTCAAAAGGACTTCCTAGTCTACAAATTGTCGGAATGGGCAATAAGGCCATCGATGAATCCAGAGATCGAGTGCGTAGTGCAATAAAAAACTCTTCCCTAGATTTTCCGAAAGGAAAAATAATCATCAACTTAGCACCGGCAGAGTTACCAAAAGACGGATCTCACTTCGATCTTCCCATCGCCTTATCTATTTTATGCATCAGCGGCGCACTCAACCAAAGCGACGTAAGTAATGCGGTTTTTGCGGGAGAACTAGCGCTAGACGGCAGCCTACGTCCAATACGATCAGCAATTATTACAGCCGAAGTGGCTAAAAACCAAAAAATTAAATCAGTCTACGTGCCATCCCAAAACGCCGAACAAGCAGCACTAGTGACTGGAATCAATGTATTTCCGGTAGAAAATCTAAAATCGCTCTTCCTACACCTCAAAAAAGAAAAGATTATTAAGCCAATAGACAGATTATCAATAAAAAATGTATCTCTCAATCATAAAAACACTCCAATCATCGATGACATCTACGGACAAGAGCAAGCAAAGAGAGCTATCCAAATAGCAGTTGCCGGAAGACATAATATTTTATTGTCCGGCCCTCCGGGATCAGGAAAAACTATGTTAGCAAAATCTTTGAAGAATCTGTTACCAGCCCTATCGGAGGATGAAATAGTAGAAGTGACAAAACTTCACAGTCTTGGAGAGCACACTATAATAAACAATCCCATAGTAGATAGACCATTCAGGTCGCCGCACCACACCGCAAGTAGAGCCTCTATTATTGGCGGAGGATCAAAAGTACAGCCAGGAGAAATTAGTTTAGCCCATAGAGGCGTCCTATTTCTTGATGAGTTACTCGAATATCCACGCACTGTGCTTGAATCACTTCGTCAACCCCTAGAGGATCACGAAATTACCGTCAGTCGTGCAAATGGTAAATTCAACTTCCCTACCAATTTCTTATTAGTAGCCACAATGAATCCTTGTCCTTGTGGATTTCTTGGAGACCCAGAAAAAACTTGCATATGCTCACAAAATCAGATTCTCAATTATCAAAAAAGATTATCGGGACCATTACTTGATCGAATAGATCTAACAGTATCGGTTTCACGAGTTCCCCATGAAAAATTATTAAATAATAAAATGTCGACAAAATCACAACAGTATACATTTTTATCTGAGATACATAAAGCCTACTCTATTCAGAGAGACAGATATAATTGTAGTTACAAATACAACAATGACATTCCAAGTAGTAACGTTGATAAAATTACATCAATCTCAGAATCTGCAAAAACCTTCTTGACGAACGCAGCCAGAAAACTAGATTTAAGCACTCGCAGCTACTTTAAGGTTATAAAAGTTTCTCGCACTATCGCAGATTTAGAAGGATCCGCGTCCATAGAAGTTCCGCACATAGCAGAAAGCCTACAATACAGACAGATTAACATAGGTTAATTATTATCCTTGAAAATAACAAACATCTCTGTTACAATAGCAACTGAGTTAATCTAAAATTGCTTCAAAAAAGGAGAGCCAGAGATTAATAAATCAATCCGTATCAACGGAGCAATCCGTGCAAGAGAACTGCGGATAATTGGTCCTGATGGCGAGCAGCTAGGAATCATGTCCCTTAAAGAGGCTTTAAGTAAGGCCAACGACATGAATCTTGACCTAGTTGAAATATCACCAGGAGCCAATCCGCCAGTTGCTAAAATCATTGACTGGGGTAAGTACCAGTATCAAAAAATGAAGGATCAACAGAAGAATCGGCGCCAAGCCAAATCTGGAGACCTAAAGCAAATGCGCTTTGGTCTAAAGATAGGGGCTGGAGACCTAGAAGTCAAGCTGAAAAAGATCCGTAAATTTTTAGAGGGCGGACATAAAGTTCGCATACAAGTGGTCTACAAAGGTCGCGAAATGGCCCATAAAGAGATCGGCTACGAATTGATCGACAAAATCATGGAACACCTTAGTGGAGACGCAATATTAGAGCAAAAACCTCAGATGGCTGGTCGCAATCTGAGCGTAGTAATAAGGAGTAAATAATGCCAAAGCTAAAGACCCACAAAGGCACTGCGAAGCGTATCAAGCTGACCAGCACCGGAAAATTGACCCGCCAGCGCGCATTTGGCGGCCACTTGTTGGCTAAAAAGTCAAAAAGTCGTAAGCGCGCAATCAACACAACAGCAACAGTAACTGGTTCGATGGCCAAGAACGCCCGTCGAGCAATGGGAGTATAGTTATGCGAGTAAAACGAGGAGTTGCCGCACGCGCTAAGCACAAAAAAATCTTAAAAGCAGCCGAGGGAATGCAGCATAATCGCACCAGAAGTTTTCGTCTTGCAAAACAAGGTGTTATTAGGGCTCTACAGTACGCCTACCGCGATCGCCGAAACAAGAAGCGCGATCTACGCGGTCTATGGATTACCCGAATCAATGCAGCCGCTCGACAAGAAGGCACAACTTACGGCAAACTTATAGCTTCTATGAAATCTAAAAATATTGAGATTGATAGAAAAATATTAGCAGAATTGGCAGTTAACGAGCCAAAAGCTTTCGCTGAAATAGTAAAAGCAAGTCTATAATAGGACAAATCTACCAATATAAAACACCCTGACATTATACAGGGTGTTTTATTCATAGTCTGCCTATAAGCCGGGTTCTGTCTAGAGCAATCATCTATCTAGTTTGCTTGTTGCCAAACAAATCAAGCGGTTATCGATCTGCGGACGGATAATCCTATTTGCAAATCTCCTTGCAGCCGACAGGGTTTACCTCTCACCTATGTCGCCATAGATGACTGTGGGCTCTTACCCCACTCGTTTCACCTTTTCCCTCGTATATAAAATACGAAGGTAGTTTCGTTTCTGTGGCACTTTCCCTAGAGTTGCCTCCGGTCGCCGTTAACGACTGTCGTATCCTTCGCTGCCCGGACTTTCCTCTTAAGTATAACTTAAGCGATTACCTAACAGACTACATGGTATATTATAGCACTAAACCCTGGACTTGTCTGTGGGCGCTAGATATTCCCCGCATAAATGCAAGGTGGGTGCTCGCAACTTATTGCCACGACAATAAATCATCATTAAAGCTCCCTATCATATGATGTTAGGAAAATCATACGCGCCCACGGATAAATCCAGGGTATGCTCCTATTATACACCAAATATGTTCATAAATACACGCAAAATTGCCTGAATACAGCCCGACATAACCTGCCCGATTACATCAGAAAACAGCACAACTATAATCATCACTAGAAGAATGCCGTTCTGCTCAATTTTTTGCATAACACCCCTGATGCCATCCGGAGCTACGGCGTATAATATTCTAGATCCGTCCAGAGGCGGAATTGGTAGCATATTAAAAACAAAAAAACCCAGGTTCACCGATACAGCGGTAGAAATAATCAGCCCAAATATCGTAGACTGTACTACCCCAGCGCTATTAATAACGCCACTAAACACTCCGACGCCAAACGCAATAAAGGCAATTACTAAATTAGTAATTGGGCCAGAAATAGCAACAAGAGCCGCCCCCCAATCGCCAAAACGGACTCTATTTGGATTAAACGGAACAGGCTTAGCTCCTCCAAAAACTGGAGCGCGTAATACTACCATAATCAAAGGAAGCAAAATAGTCATCACCGGATCGATATGTCTTATGGGATTAAGTGTCAGCCTCCCCTCTTCTTTTGCAGTATTATCGCCCAGTGCATACCCCATAAAAGCGTGCATAGCCTCGTGAATAGTCATAGACAATAATATAACAATCAAAACTATTATTATTTCTAAAATCATAAGTGTTATTATAGCATCAATACGTAATCTTGACTAATTGCACAAATGTCGCTACAATAATAAGGATTGTTATTAATAATAAAGTAAAGAGAGTGGAAATGGCATCACGATGTGATTTAACAGGCAAAGGCAAGCAGTATGGCAACAACGTCAGCTTCTCCCTGCGCCGCACTAAGCGTGTTTTCAAACCAAACCTTCAGAAGAAGACTTTTGTTGTTGACGGTCAAAAAATTACCATGACTTTAAGCACGAAAGCTATTCGCACCCTGAAGAAAAAAGGTATTTTGAGTGCAACTGCTGATAAGTAATCGCTAAATCAAATTTTAATAAAATAACTCCGATTGTATTATCGGAGTTATTTTTAATTCAACGAGAAGACCCTAGCTTTTCGATATCTGAACAACTGTTAAATTATCTGGCAGATCCGTTATTTTCTTTAGCTTCCACTTTGGACCAGCCTCAACAACTGGAGCTCCTAGATTTTTTACAAACTCATCCACACCATCCTGTGGAACTTCATAATGCAAAGTAGCGTCATTATAATGTACCGGAATCACCACCTTAGGATCCAATTGACGAATTATTGAAGTTGCTCCCATTGCGTCTAGTGTATATCCATTTCCACCGACAGGTAATATTGCAAAATCAACAACACCTATATCTTCAAGCTGACCATCCGTTAGTTTATTCTCAATATTACCAACAACCACCCCCTTAGCTTCACCAATCGTAATTTTATATATTGTAGATTTTTTAACATCATCTGCAGCGTCAATATGTTGGCGCGCTGGAATTCCTAGCAATGAGATGTCTCCGACTTCATATTCACCTGGACCCGAAAATAGTAGTCTTGGTGTAGAATCCACAACAGCAAACCGATCCTCTGTAACCACTTCTACGTCATTATTCACAGAAACATTTTTTCCTCCGACAATCTCTAAATTCGGATCAAATACCACACGAAGCTTCTTTGTGGTAATAATAACAGCATTTGCTCCTTTATACTCTATTTCAAACATGCCTACTCCTTTCTCATTATATTTTCCGTATCTACTAATACAGAGTGCTTGTTTCTTACAATATCCATTATAAACCTATCTTTGACACTCATCCTATAATAGAAATCATCATAAGATATTACGGCATAATTTATCTCTATTTTTCTATCTTTTTCGATTTTTTTAACAAGATTTTTTATAGTTACGACAGACATATCATCGCCAACCAATAGCAAATCAACAGCAGAGCTTGATCCGACTACTAATTTCCCCGAAATAATAGCCAATCTTAAACCTCTCATTCTCCCTAAAGAATCTTTCCAGGAAACGCTACTCGCAGCACCCATGCCGCCTTCTGTATTTTTATCTGAGAATATAGCTGCGAGCGGTTTAATGTAAGGATAGTCTTCATTTACGCTATAGTATAGTTTATTATCAATAGCATCCTGCTGTACTATACCTACAGACACCATATTAGCTAGCTCTCTACGGACGGAGTTTATCTGCTCATCGATCATCCTAGTAATTTCCCGCACATAAAATGATTTTTCTGGATTGTTCAGAAAAAGATGTAATAATTTTACCCTAGTTTTTGAACCAAATAATGAATCAATCATTGTACTATAATTGTAACATATTTTTTACTTACTATCTAATACTCGAGATAAATATTGTTCACATGAATGAACATCCCCCCATTCAATAAATGGGTTTCGTCTGAACCACGTCAACTGACGTTTCACTAAGTTTACATCACTAACAATAAACTCCTGAATAGCCTGATCTTCGTCTATTTCTTTCTCGATTAATTTCTTAATAATAGGATAAACGTTACCCGTCATAGCCTCATTACACCACCCGGCATTATTGGCTAATCCTATTGTTTCTTCTACAACACCATCCTTGAACATTTTTTTTGCTCTATCTGTAATTCTCTGCCTTAATAGCTGTTTATCTGTAGTAATTCCGACAACGATGGTATTACTCAACGGCACTTCCAATCCAGACGACTTTTTACCAGCTCGCTCAATAGCCCTAATTAGATATCTTTTATTTTTACTATTCTCCGGCAAGGCTACATCGTGATTGACGCAGTATTGTTGAAGTTCAGATATCGTCATTTCTTGTAAGTTGGCTCTCTTTTCTTTGCTGTATTTAGCTCCAAACTGAAAATCAAATATAACAGAATCAATATACAACCCTGTTCCACCAACAAGAAATGGAATATTTCCTCGACTTCGGATTTCTTTAATCTTCTGACGAACATAGCCCTTAAATTGCGACGCACTGAAAGAATCTCCTGGATCCACTAAGTCAAGGCCCCAATGAGAAACCTCCTGCTGTTCTTCCAAAGAAGGCTTAGCTGTCCCGATATTCATACCACGATAGACAGTTCTACTATCAGCACAAATTATCTCTCCTCTATACTTCTTTGCTAATTGTATAGCTAATGATGTTTTGCCGCTAGCAGTAGGACCAACAATTACAATTAGTGGTAGGCGACCTTCATCAACGCCGTTATCTAATTTTATAAACCTATCCAATTAGCTCAACCCTACAAAGACTTTATATACTCAGCAAGCTGCTCTAACGATATTTTTTCTTCGCCAGATTGCGTGCGAACACTAACCTCGTTAGCTTCCATATCCTTTGGTCCTACGATAAGTTGAACAGATATCTTCATAGAGGTAGCTTCCCTAATCTTCTTGCCTAATGATTCATTTCTAGAGTCTATTGTAAATCTTACATCATTATATCTAACTGGTCTCATGAGGGTAATCTCTGATAATATAGTTGTTATTTTATCAACATACTCTAGCACTGTGTCGTTAATCGTCAAAATACGAACCTGTTCTGGAGCCGCCCAAAACGGAAACCATCCGCCAGTATGCTCTATAAACACACTCAAAAATCGCTCGACCGACCCCAATAAGGCACAGTGAATCATAACTGGTGTTGTAAAATTACCATCATTATCCGCATACTCCAAACCAAACCTTTGTGGTTGCACGAAATCTAGTTGCACGGTTGCAACTTGATGCTCACGGCCGATTGCATCGGTTGCCATAAAGTCAATCTTTGGACCATAAAATGCCGCCTCACCCTCTTGCTCAAAATAATCCAAGCCTACTTTCTCGACAGCAGATTTTAACTGGTTCTGTGCGGAATCCCATAAGCTAAGATCGCCTAAATACGAATCAGACTTGTCACGATAGCTTAATCTAACCCTGAGCTTCATATCGATCGATCCATACAGCTCACGAGCGGCAGATAATAAATTATTAATCTCATCCTCAATCTGATCGGTACGACAAAATATATGACTATCGTCTTGTGTTAACGATCGTACACGGTTCAATCCGCCCAGCTCGCCAGTTTTTTCGTCGCGATAATCTGTTGTCGTCTCCAAGTACCTTACCGGCATATCACGATAACTTCGCGGTCGTGAGGCAAAAATTTGCGTATGATGTGGACAGTTCATAGGCTTAAGAGCCATCTCGTCACTAGTTTCCTGGCTCTTAACTAAAAATAATTCCTCTCCAAACTTAGCCCAATGGCCCGATGTTTCATATAGATCTTTTTTCGTAATATGAGGAGTCCAGACCTTTTCAAAGCCAAACTTCTGTCTCAGCTGGTTCGAATATTGAGCCACTATATCTCGTAAAATCGTACCGCGAGGAGTAAACAAAGGTAAACCAATCCCTACCAGAGGAGAGGTCGTATATAGATCAAGCTCCTTGCCTAACTTGCGATGATCTCGCTGTTTTGCAATTTCCAATCTATTAAGATATTCATCCAGCTCTTCCTGCGTAGCAAACGCTACACCATATATTCGCTGCATTTGTGGATTATTCTCATTGCCTCGCCAATATGCTCCAGCCGTCTTAGTAAGCTTGAATGTGCCAACTTTTCCAGTACTATCCACATGTCCACCCCTACACAAATCAGTGTAATCACCCTGAGAATACAAAGAAACAGTCTCGACTTTACTATCGCCATCAGACGCAGATCCCATTTTTTCTCCAGCTAATTCACTAGCAACCGTAGTACCAGATCTCTTAAGATCATTCAGCAGTTCCACCTTAAATGACTGATCTCCACTTATAGCCCAATCAATAGCCTCTTCTACCGACACATCGCGCCTCTCAAACGGATAATTAGCCACTACGATCTTTCGCATCTCCTCTTCTATCTTCGGAAGGTCAGCTTCAGAAATTGTCCCGTTGTCAAGATAAATATCATAGTAAAAACCATTATCGATAGCTGGACCCACGCCAAACTTCGCCTGAGGCCATAAATGCTGAATAGCCTGCGCCATAATATGCGCTAGGCTGTGTCTCATAGATTTTAGTTCTTCTTCACTCATATCAATATTATACCACGCTCCTTGATAGTAGGTATCTGTTATGATAATATTATTATATCTGGGCGATTAGCTCATTTGGCTAGAGCGCTTCATTGACGTTGAAGAGGTGAGAGGTTCGAATCCTCTATTGCCCACCAGATGTGACACATAAGCCTCGTCGATAGTAGACGGGGCTTTTTTGTTAATAGAATTAGTTAATGCAACAAAAACGACCAAACCTACACGTTTGCCATACAGGCCTTGACTTTATTTAATAAGTATGTTAGAATTTGAAGTATGAGTAAACATGACTCACCTAGTTTAGACACAAAGAAACCACAACACTGTTCTTTATTAAGCAAGGCAAAAATTCACTACGAATATAACAAGAAGATCAACGAAGAAAGATCTATGCTTAATTAAGTTCCCAGACTTACAAAGTAATCGCCTCTAAAATGAGGCGATTTTTATTTTACACAGCACTTTTCCACTGGATTTTTTTATAGTTGTATGTCAATATATTGGTATGATATGCATAAAATGTTTTCACGAAAAAACCCACATAACAAATTCTCGTCAAAATAAAAAATACCCAACAACCTGGCGTAGACATATATGTAACCAATGCGGTTATTCTTTTACAACCTACGAAAAGCCTGCTGTTTCCCTTGTTGTCACATCACAAGATGGCGAGAAAAATAATTTTTCTATAGGAAAACTGATACTTAGTATTGCGCGAAGTTTTAATCATAACGAGAAATTAGCAGGCTCATATAGCTATGACTTGGCCAATACTATACAAGATAAGTTGATACTTTTACAAAACAAACCCACTATATCGTCACAACACATCGCCGAAATAACCCACTCAACATTACAGAATTTCGACCAAATAGCCGCACTGCAATACGCAGCACAACATGATCTTATTACTCCTCAGAGGAAGAAGCGTCGCGGTCGCCCCTCTTTTTCTTATTCTGAGCACGACTCTGATCATTCATCTCTACAGTAGTCTTCTCTGTCACGTCAAACTTATCAAGATATTTACCAAGCAAAAGATGAGTCTGGGCATTATACGAGGCCATTGAACTGTATACTATAGCAATTACAGGCATCAAAGCCCATTGCAGGACCATTAATATATTCCTACTCTTTTTATATCTTTCTGGGCGCGAAGGCAGAAGTTTAAATGATACGAAAATTGAAACCAGAATACCCACCATAGCTATCTGTTGTATTAAGCTAACCGTATCCGGCAGTTGATGTGCGGCAACACTACGAGCAGCCTCACTATTCAGCACAAGCGGCGCCCACCCGCCAAAAGCAACAATTAGGGCAATACAGGCCTGCGTTACATGTCCATCTAACAACCTTATAAACCTGGCTAGACTAGGCCAAAATTTTACTGTTCTATTTTTATTGAATACGTTATTACCAACGTATGCCACATCTGAAGCTCCGTAGCTCCAACGACGCAACTGAACAAACTGAGCCTTCAGCGTCTTTTTATATCCATTAGACAATACCGCATCCTGATAAATCGGCACAAAAATCGGCACAACTTCATAATTACCATCAAAATAGAAATAGCTTCTCCAGTACTGGTGGCCATCTTCAACAATTGTTCGCGTACTCCAAAAGTTCATCTCAACGAGAGCATTCATTGGTTGCGAATGTGACGCAAAGTTACGCAGAGAATATGGGCGCATGGAGCTGATAATATTCCAAAATGAGTTCCCTGTTGCCACTACTCGCATTGGCGCGGGAACATCCCATATATTATTAGTAAACAAGCATATGGGCTGGAACGATAAATGTTTTCTGTCTTCATGAGTAATATACTCATATGTCACATAATCAAAGTAATACTTATGCGGCTTATTATCACAATCCATCGTTGTAACAATAACATCAGAAAAGGCTATTTCTTCCTGTTGTAAATATTGCTCCAGCCACTTGCCTGCATACGTGATATTTCCACCCTTACCAACCACTTCATTTGGCAGGTCTTTTGGATGTTTTACAATATGGAAAGAATGAAAGTACTTACCATATTTCTTTTTCAGTATTTTAGCTGTTGTATCAATATCAACACCACCACGCTCTTCGTACGCAAAAACTACAATTAGACGCTTCTTGTCGTATGTAGTATCTAAAACCGACTTAAGAGCAGGCTCAATCACTTCTATACTCTCGTTGTATGCAGGCATAATAAGAGCGTTGTAAATATTACTAGGTTTAGGATAGTACCCATCTTCCGCAGCAGACATAAATCTTAGATTGTCTACATGTTGTTGATATAACAACTCCTTAGATTGATTATCTCTCAGTCTAGAGTATGCTTCTTTCGGATCTTCCAAATCAGACAATCGACCATTCCAGTCGACTCTCGACGCTTTTTCCATATTACTATAACCACTAATTACCCTATAGCTAATTGCTATGGCCTTCACAAACGCGGCCAGGATTATAGACAGTAAATAAATTGACGCCAGAACAGGACTTAAAATAGACAAAACGATCAAAAGAACAATAGCCCCGTAGCTTAATAATCCAGGAAGCATCTCAAGAAAACGATATTTTTTTGTTCGTTTACCAAGTGGGATTTCAATGTCCATGTATTATCCTATCGATGCAATTTTAATTATAGAATAGGCTAAAATAGCTAAAATAGCTAAAATACCCAACGTCAACCATAAAATAAATATAGCCAAGCTTCGTTTCTCTAGTGAAATTAACTTGACACTTAGCGCAGAGTGACCAAAAACTATCACAAACGCCAAAGCAAAATAACTAAATAGACTAGACCAGTGGCTCCTATAAAAATTCGCATCACCATACGTAGTGTAGCGCGTAATAACCTGAGCCTCGCTATGTTTTATTGATGATCCTAAAAATATAGATATAACAATAGCCACAACAACATTAACGATCAAAAGAGTTGCCACAGTCCTGTCGCCAAAAACAATTTTTATCGATTTCTTTATAGTGTCTTTCATAAAATGGAGCCGTTGACTGGGCTTGAACCAGCGACCTGCTCGTTACGAATGAGCTGCTCTACCAGCTGAGCTACAACGGCAAACTCCTTAGAAAATTATAGCAAAAATAGGAGTTTTTTCAAACTAGAACGACTATTTATCAATTGAAATGAAATATTTTACTTTATTGTTATTTTTTAAGTAGTTAAACTGGTTATTAAATTCAGTCAATGGAACTTTTACATAAGAGTAATTTACGGTGTTGCCTTCAATATTATTAAGCGTCACAAAGTAATATCCGTCACCTGAAAGAGTCTTTATAGGACCTGAGATTTTGCCCTTTGTTAATGACATAGCTGCTTTCGTTAGACCTCCGTCAGAATTATCCGTAGAGACGGATAGATCAAATACAGACTGCACTTTGTCGCCCATTCCCGTAGCAATATCCTTCAATGACTTACCCTCTTGCAGCCTCTTCTTAATGTCAGACACTAGGTTATTGGCTGTTTTATCAATCTTAAAAGATACTTCCTGCTTTAACAAAGTATATTTCATAGCAGTTTTTAGCTCATCCATTGACCAATGAAGATTGTCTTTCACTACAGACTCATAAGCGGACTGCGATAGCTTACTAGATTCCTGCTGTTTTTTGATAAGATCTTGAACCTTTTTATCATCTACCGTAATATTATTTTCTCTCGCAAGTTTTTTGGCATATGCCACCTCCAACGCCTTATCTATGGACTGGTTTTGGTAGAACTTAACTTTGTCCTTTTGATCTGCTAGCCCTTGAGACTGCAATACCGCCAATGAGCTACGATGGTACAAAAGATAGTCACTATACTCAGCATTTTCTCCGTCAATATTAGCCACAGGAAGAGGTAAAATCTTAGTTATCCTATATGCAATATCACTTGTGTCTTTCCAGACATATAACTGCACCCAACCAAGAGCAATGAAAACAATTAGAATAACAACACTAACAAGCATCGTTATCCATACCAATCGGCGTTTGGTGTATTGGATGGGATATTTATGCTTACGACCGGCCGCCAAAACCTTCTCGCGGTGCTGGGCTACTGTATCGTTTGTAATCCTCTTAGGTAGCTCCTTTGGTTGTTTTTTATCTTTACGGTTCAATAGATTCTTCATTGATATCCTCCTTCTTTGTCGAAATTTCCACTGCGTCTTGTAGCTTATTATAGATCTTATCCGGATGTTCTACGTTTTTTATAACAAGATCCCCTACAAAAGTTTGAATAACTATTGTTCCGAATTTAAACATTTCTCCGCTAAACCCCGGGATACTATAACTAATATTCTGAATTTTTGACAATTTCAGCTCAATGACATCTTTACCAAAAAATCCATGCTGAGTAATCTGACGAATCCTCTGATCGGTAACAATATAGTAAGTATAAAACCACATCAAAAAATGATAGAAAAAGAGCATCAAACCAAAAATAAATCCACCAACAAACACCCATAAAAGATTCAAATTATCTTGCCAAATTAAAAAAGGCAATGAACCAAGCGTCATCGATCCTAGAAGAAGATAGAATCCTTTTCTCATAGCGATTATGTGACGACGAAACACAAACAACAGTCGCTCTCCGTCACGCTGCCCATCAAATTGCTTATCTTTAATTTGCTCTGTCATATATCTGGTACCCCGGGCAGGAGTCGAACCTACAACCTTATCCTTAGGACGGATCTGCTCTATCCAGTTGAGCTACCGAGGCATACAACCATTATACCACGGTAGCTCTCAGGAAAGACTAGCTTAGCGAGTAAACTTTTCACTTAATGTGTGATAATTTACCAATTCTTCCGGCTTGAACCAATGCTCGATCTCACGAACAGCCTCATCTGAATCGCCAGATGCGTGAATCAAATTTGGAACTCCCTTTTGGCACTCATCTGCATAGCCAAAACTAATATGTGAGTAATCACCGCGAATTGTTCCCATGTCAGCCGATTTAGGCTCTGTTGGGCCAACAATCTTCCTAACAACAGCAACAGCTTCGACGCCCTCTAGTACCATTGCTATGACTGGACCATCCATCATCATATCTAATGTTATGTTCAAAGTATCCTCGCCTCGACGAGTAGCCAATTTACCAATGTCTTCATAATGAGCATAGTAATGGTCTCTAGATGGTGATGTCATTTTTACACCAACTATTTTCAAGCCAACTCGCTCAAAACGTTGTAAAATTTCCCCAACTATACCTCGTTGAACTGCGTCAGGCTTAAAGACGATCAATGTCCTTTCAACGCCACAGTAATTTTTTTCGCTTTCTGCCATAGATACTCCTCTGCTTATTATTTTCTAATATAGTAGCAGAAAAAAATAATTTGATAAACATATTCATTAGCGATAGAATAAATATTATGTTTATGTCAGAAGCTTTAACTGATTTCTTAGAGCACCTAGAGGTTGAAGGTGGGCGTAGTCAAAAAACCATCATAAATTATCAACTATACCTGGAGAGATTCATTGATTTTGCTGGCGATATAAATGTTGATAAAATTACATCAGAACTAATACGCCAGTATCGCCTCTGGCTAAACCGTTATAAAAATGACAACACTGGCGAAGAATTATCCTTAATTACCCAAAGTTATCATCTTATTGCGCTGCGAGGTCTACTAACCTACCTTTCTCGTCGTAATATCAAAAGTCTGGCGGCCGACAGAATTATATTACCCAAAGTAGTCCGTAAACAAGTGACCTTTTTACAATATGACGAGGTTTTACGTATGATCGATCAAATACCAACCGATACGGAATCTGGACTGAGAGATCGAGCAATCGTTGAGCTGCTATTTTCTAGCGGACTGCGTGTTTCAGAATTGGTCAATTTAAACCGAGATCATATAAACCTAAAGAGGCGCGAATTTATGGTGCGAGGAAAAGGACAAAAGGATCGCCCCGTTTTTATTTCAAAAAGTGCTGCCGAACACATATCGGCGTACCTGGAAGCTAGAACAGATAATCTACCCGCTCTATTTTTAAGCTATAGTAAACGCCACTCAACTCCCAACACCTCCGGAGACTACCGTAGGTTAAGCGCGCGCAGCATTCAGAGAATGGTTGGTCAATATGCTAGATTAGCTGGTATCACAAAACACGTAAGCCCACACACTATGCGCCATAGCTTTGCCACCGACCTACTTATGAACGGTGCGGACTTGCGCTCAGTCCAGTCAATGCTGGGCCATAGCAATATATCAACGACACAGGTATATACGCATGTTACCGACCAACACCTGAAAGATATTCACGACCGATTCCATAGTGATACAGAATCTTAGATTATGGCTTATATGGCTTACATCGACCTGCAGTAGCAGATCCGCCACCAGATACAGAGAAATCTTTACATAGGCTATTCTTCAACTCAACTGCATTATTAGGATATGCAAAATCATCTCCTATTTGCAATCGAGCTTCAACTCTTCTGAACAAATCACTTGCCCGCCCTGTAGAATCGACAATTGGCTGAACTCCATCAAAATTGACAATCGTTCCGTCGGTTTTCTGGAGAGAAATTTTCACACTGCCACCTTTATATATAGGCAATAACCTTAAGAATGTTGTTTCGCTACCAGCTGGAATCTCATCAACATCAATCACCGCTTTACACGAATATTCGCCAGAAAACTTGAATGTCTTACTGCAAGAAACCACACTTGTTCCATTATTATGTTCATTCCCGTCAGTTGCGCGTGGATGATCAGAAATCTTACCAGAAACAGCAGTACCATTCTGGCTTGCTACGTCTGACCTTAAAACATTCGGTCGCAAGAAAGAAGTGACACCAGTTGAATCTAACGCCGCTAAATTAAAGGTGGCGCCTGGGTTAATAAGCTGCACGCGCATCAATTGTGGCGAATTGGCATTCCAGTTGTTTTTCGTCGGCAAATCCCCCGAAGTGGATATTTCAGTATTAGCGGCGTTGGCACCATTCAAATTACTCTCGTCATCGCGCCTATACCATTCGATAGATATCTTGTTGAATGAACCAGTTGCGCGTAGTGGCACAATTTGAGATTTTTCCTCGATAGACTTATATATAAAATCTTGGGATTTCATAGTGATCTTTACGCAGGTATATGCTTGATCAAATTTTTTACCCGCATCTGTACCAGTTTTAATAATAGTTTCACCAGAAGAACTGCCTCCAACAACACCAGATGCCGCAACCATATTACAATTAATTGGACCATTCAGCACTCCCGCCGCTTGAATATTGCCAGTTTGAGCGGCACGAACCACACGCTTAGCATCCTCAACCCCAGCCAAAGCCGCGTCATAAGCACTTTGCGACAGATCATTATTCGAGGATTGTCGCTGATCCATAATCATCAACTTGATAAACCCAATAGTGACAATAGTCAATAACATCGCGCCAAATATGACCGCAAAAAGAGATACAGCACCTGATTGTCGCACATTTTTACCCATTTGTCCTCACAATCATCTCAAATTTATTTATAGCACAGAACTCAAAATTGCTATCATCTTCAGTCGGAGCTTTACAGGAAGAATTCCTTATTTCACTCATCTTGCTCGTCCCCAATGTAAAAGTCAATTTATACAGCGCCTCCCTTGAATTATCTGAAGTAACCTTTTCTAACGTAACTTCGTGCACGCCAATTGAACCATCACCGCTATTGATAGCTCTAAGCAAATTGGATGATTTTGCAAGATCGACGGTTTCCGGATATTTGCCAGAAGCATCTTTTTTACACAATCCGCTATCCGCATCAACTACACGCACCAAATTCACTGGATTGCCATTAACCTTAAACAGACTATTTCCGCCCAACAGGCTAGGATCATCCAAATACTTCGGATTATTCCACACATAAGAATGAGAGCCAAGGCAAAGTCGACCAGTTGACCAATTGCTATTATTCGGCACCCTCAATCCCGTACTGTCAATCTTTTCGGCATTTGTCTGAAGAAAATCACGTCGAATAGTGTCTGAAATATCTCGCCCCGCTTGATTAACATCACGAAGCACAATACCTCTGCTATACATTTTTCCCGCTTGAATACCCACCATCGCAATCGACAACAAAAGAACAGATATAAAGCTCATGGCGAGCATCAATTCGATAAGTGTAAATCCTTTTTTATAGCCCCGAATCATACAACCTCACAATCGTACCGATGGTTGCCGGCATTTTGCTGCCAACAGGCATCCAGCACGCTTTTATGTACGCATCGTACTTGTTACTATCCCTGCTTCCAGTAGCCGTACTAGGCTTAACCAATCTAACTGATATTCCATACGTTTTTTTAGTATCGCTATCAACCCGCGCATATGTTTCTGCCGCTTTATAATCTCCAGGATTGTTCAATATACTAATCTTCGAAGCGAGCGAAGGCGTCGCAGCCAAAGCAAACTCTTTCGTAGAAAAATCATCAGGACATTTTTCAGCACCCAAGTTTCCTTCATTGCCATTAACGACAGAAACGCTCACCGAATTATTGTCTACCAATTTCTTCCAAGTATCATTTTTCATATCATGCGCATATCTTAGCATTTCAGCCTGAGCGTCAACCTGTTGGCGAACCAACGTCGTCTCTAAAGAATACTGAGCAATAGCCATCCCGCGGTTCATGGTTTCTAATGCAATAACGGCAACTAGGCTAAAAATAGTTACTCCAAGCAACACTTCGACAAGTGTGTCACCCCTGTTAAACTTACGCATCAGCACAACCTCCTGTCGCATTACCCATAACTACAGCATCAGCAGAACCTGCGTGTGATCGTAGAAAAATAGATAATCTCTCTCCCGGTAACCAACCGTCATCATAAACACAAATTTCCCTCTGTTGACGCTGCTCGCCAGCAGACTGCACAACTCCAGCACTATTTTTATTGTTGACGAAATCAGTTAAATTGTCACCGAATCGACTCGTGTCTGTCCTAATATCCAACTGCCCCGTCTCTGGATGACGGTACATCAAAATAGAAATATACGCACTATCCTTAGCTTGGTTAGAGAACCTAGTTTTTGCTTGCCAATTAACAATATATTTGTCAGACTCAGCGCCACGTTTATAAGTCCACGCGCTACCCTTATCTGATCTATAGGCATAAACTGGATAAGTTTTGTACAGATTACCGTCCGTTGAACCCAGAGAACCTTCAGTGGTAATATAGCGACCAACAATCACGCAATCGGATTGTCCGCGTAGAGTTTCAGCTCGACCATCAGAGCCCTCAATTGGACAAGTGCCCTTGGATCGCTCATTCTCAACATTAACCACCTTTGAGTACTCATTTCGCAAAAAACCAGCATAAGACTGCACCGAATCGCGATATTGCTGGCGATTAATTGACATACTTACGCCGACCATTAACATAGAGGTCAGTAAACCAGAAATAGCCACAAACAAAATCACTTCAATTATAGTAAAACCTTTTTGTTTATTGCCCATCACTTCTCCATTATAGCATAAGCGCTTTTTACTTAGACAATAAGAAAGCCCCACTCTAAAATTTGTCGACTAAAGAACCAAACGAGTAAAAATCCTACGATAAGCAATGGGCCGAAGCATATCCGTGAAGTTGCTTGCAGTTTTCCTCGCATCATTGATGGCAAGACAAGAAGCGTGCCGATAAGATTCGCGATGAACAACGCAGCAAACGCCAAAAGCCAGTTTCCTAAGAACAAACCCAATCCAAGTCCGAGCTTAACATCACCAAAACCGATCCAAGTTTTATCTTCCCCGTAACGATATTTCGAGAATAAATATAGCACCATATATATTCCGCTCAGAATCGCAATCGACCCAAATAACGTCATCAAGCTTTTTGAAAAATCGCCAGCTAGACATACTTTTATTCCCGCAAAAATAGCACCAAGAATGATAAACGGAATATTAATTACATCTGGAAGAAGTAGCCATCTGAGGTCATATACAAATAAAATCGCCAGCAGTACCAAACTTGCCAACCACAAGACCAGCAACGCGACTTGCCAGATATCCGTCAATGATCCAGGCCAAAAAGCCACGGACGCAACGAACAGTCCAGCCATCACTAGTTCTAGCAAGATTTCCGTCCAACCGATAAATGCTTTGCAATATCTGCACCGTCCCAATCCAGCGGCCCAACTTACCACAGGAATCAAATCGTACCACTTAAGCTCATGTCCGCAAGATAAACAACGAGATCTATCTTTGGAAATTTTTTTTATCAATGGAGATAATTTCTTTAATTCCTTTTGGTTGACTTTTTCTCCAGCTTTTTTATCTTCCATCAATTGACGAGCCCGCAAGCGCCAAATTTGCGCTCCGGCGAAACTGCCTAAAATAGCCCCTAAAAATCCCACTAGTACAAACTTAATCATACTTCTTATGGTAACAAAAAACCATAAAAAAATCAGCCCCATACCGAGGCTGATTCGTAATTTATCTATGGATTATACATCCTGGCAATACAATTGCTTTTGAGAACCATTGTTCTCCAGCAGAACTACAACTGCTGCATTGCGTGAAGATCCGTTTTCCAAAGTTATGTTTGCTGGATCGTCAGCAGATGGAGCTGGCGTGCTAGCAGGACATTTCTTGCCACGCATAACCTTGATTTCGTTACTAGCTACTGACATTGAAGCGCCAGGTGTAGCAACCTTTAATTCTGAAGACTTGTCGTATTGATCAAGCTTATCGACATACTTGCGTAGAGACTCTTCACTAAACGTGCCACCGTTACGATTAGCTGAATTCCAATTGGTAATAGCTGCGGCAACTGTTGAAGCGTCGTTCTTCCTTGACTGGTCGCGCTGGCTACGCTGCAAAGCTGGCAATGCGATAAACACCATCGCAAAGATAAGTCCAGCAATAGCCAAGACCAACACAACCTCGATGATTGTAAATCCTTTTTTATTATCTTTTTTTGTCATTAGATTTCCCACCTTTCTATGGTTTACCTATATTTACGCAAAAATGCTTAAGCTTATAATACACTAAAAATATAAGTCAGTCTAGCGAATATTGATGTTGCCAACCAAACTATAAATTGGAAGCAAGATAGCCGCGACCATCGTACCAGCAACTATAGCCAAAAAGACCATCAAAACCGGCTCTATCGCCGTCGATAAAGCGCGAATTTCCTCATCAAGCTCATCTTCGTACACCTGAGCGGTCTTACCCATCATCTCATCAATTTTACCTGATTGCTCACCAATTTTAATCATCTGCGGCACCATCGCTAGGAAATAATCTTCATTAGATAAAGAAGCCGACAAGGCCTTGCCACCCTTCACCTTATCTGACGCACGAAGTATGCTTTCGCTAATAATCACATTATTAACAGCGTCAGACGTAATACGAAGCATATCAAGCATCGGCACGCCAGTACTCAGAAGAACTTGACCAGTCCTGGCAAATCGTGCCATGTACATTTTTCTAAACATCCCTTTGAACATCGGAACATTAAGCTTAAAGGTGTCTTTAGCTCTAATTCCCTGTTCAGTTTTCAGATATTGTGCTAGGAAATAACCGCCGATAATCATTGCCAATATAACAAGCCACCAAAGACTACTAAAAAAGTTCGCCATTTTAATCATTACAAGAGTTACAAATGGCAACTCCTTATTTAAGTCACGATACAGACCCTCAACTTGCGGAACAACCGTGAACAACATAAATCCGATAACTAAGATAATCACTACCAAGACAATTGACGGATACATCATAGCACCTCTAATTTTACTCATCATAGCAGCCTCTTTTTCCTGCTGAGCAGCTAACCTCTTAAGCGAATCATCCATCGTACCTGACGTCTCACCAGCCGAAACCAAAGCTACATAAACTTTATTAAAAGCTTCTGGGTGCTTTGCGAACGAATCAGACAAGGATTTACCACCTTCAACGTCAGAGATAATTTCCTGGACTATTTCCTGCATGCGCTTATTCGTAGTCTGCTCCTGAACCGTTCGAAGGCTTTGCGCCAAAGGTAGACCTGCCCCAATAAGGGTCGCTAGCTGACGAGTAAACACAACCCTATCCTTAGTGGTGATTCTACCAGAAAACCTCGCAAAGAAATTTGTTTTATCGTCTTGTAATTCAATTTTTAACGGCACAAAGCCCTGAGCCGTCAAAAGCTTTGCGGCGGCGTTTTCGCTATCAGCCTGAACAACTGATTTAACGATTTTATTACTTGCGCTATCTCTGGCTTCGTAATCGTACTTTTTCATTTACTACCCCCTCATCAACCTCTCGAATTCCGTCAAATCGACAGCAAATTCACGAGCGCTATCATACGTAATCGTACCATTCTGTACCAAATTGACCAAAGTTCGATCCATTGTCTGCATTCCCTGATCAGCGCCAGTCTGAATCACGGCATCCAATTGGTGAGATTTACCTTCGCGGATAATGTTACGCACCGCTGGATTCGCAATCAGAACCTCTGCTGCCACAACTCGTCCACCACCAATAGCTGGGACTAGTCGCTGCGAACAAATTGCCATCAAAATATTACTGAGCTGAGCACGAATTTGCGGTTGCTGGTGTGGTGGAAACACGTCAATCATACGGTCAATCGACTGTGCTGCGGAGTTCGTGTGTAGCGTCGCAAACACCAAGTGTCCAGTTTCAGCAATTGTAATCGCTGCTGAAATTGTTTCAAGGTCGCGCATCTCACCAATCAGCACAACGTCTGGGTCTTGGCGAAGACTCGAACGCAAAGCCGCAGAGAATGAATAAGTGTCGTAATGAACTTCACGCTGAACTACCACTGATTTTTTCGACTTGTGAGTAAACTCGATAGGGTCTTCAATGGTAATAATATGCTGTGAGCGCTCAGAATTGATCTTATCAACCAGCGCCGCCAAAGTTGTTGACTTACCAGAACCAGTTGGACCAGTAACCAACACCAAACCGCGAGGAAAATCTGCAAACGTATTAACAACCGGCGGCATACCCAGTTCAGACGCCGACTTAATTTCATTTGGAATCAAGCGTAGGGCTGCAGCCAAATTGCCACGCTCATGGAAGGCGTTAACTCGGAATCGTCCCAGTGTGCCAAACGCAAACGAAAAGTCGAATTCCTTATCTTTTAGCAAAATCTGTCGCTGATCTTCATCAAGAATCTGAAATACCAATCTCTCAACTGCAGGCTCGTCCAATGGTTGAGTTCCGGCTGCCGGCATTAATGAACCGTCAATTCGTAGCATTGGTGGCAAACCAACTTGAATATGAAGGTCTGAAGCTCGCTTTTTAACGACTTCCTCCAACAAAATCTCAATTCGCAATTCTTGATTATTCATATTTCCTCCTTTACGCGGTATCCGCCGCTACCCTATTAACTTCTTCTATTGTCGTTATTCCGTTCAAGGCCTTCAGATAACCATCTTGACGCATCGTAATCATCCCTTGCTGAATTGCCATTCGCTGGATTTCTGCTGAGGTTGCGCGCTTAACAATCAAATTCTGAATCTCTTCAGTAATATCCATGACCTCATACAAACCAGCTCGCCCAGCATAACCGCGAGGAGTTTGCGGCGTATCTTTTCCTTTCGCCAAGGCAAACGACGCCTGCGTCGCTAGCGGCAAACTTTCATATCCCAAATCTTGCGCGTATTGAGCGACCTGATCCCTTGTTTGCGGCAATAATCCACCAACCGCCTCGCGAATTGCCTGCGTTTCCAGTGGTGACGATTGATAAATATCTCGACGACGTGCCACTCGCCTCACCAAACGCTGACCGATAATCGTGTTAACCGTACTGGCAATAAGAAACGGCTCGATCCCCATATCCAACAAACGCGGCAGCACTCCAGCGGCGGAATTAGTGTGAAGTGTTGAGAAAACCAAGTGCCCCGTTAAGGCCGCCTGAATAGCCAAATTCGCTGTTTCGTTATCGCGAATCTCACCAACCATCACAATGTCTGGGTCTTGACGCAAAATTGAACGCAGCCCAGAGGCAAACGTCAAGCCAACTTCCGCATTCACCTGAATCTGATTGACACCATCCATCTTATACTCAACTGGATCCTCGAGTGTCACAATATTCACAGTGTCGTCTTTAATCTCCTTGATTAACGCGTACAAACTCGTTGACTTACCAGAACCAGTTGGACCCGACGTCAGAATCATTCCATTTGGTCGTTTAATTCCCTTACGAATCGTCCTTAACGCACGCCCGGCGTAGCCCATATCTTCCAAATTGAAAGAACTTCCACTCTTATCAAGCAGACGAATAACCACTTGCTCACCCCAAACGACAGGAGAGATAGCAATACGAAGGTCAACTTCTTTACCTGCAACGTTAACCGCGAATTGACCATCCTGAGGAATGCGATGCTCGTCAATTTTCAGATTGGAAAGAATCTTAATACGACTAACTAGCGCCGGCTCAATGCTCTTTGGGAGTTGCATAATCTCACGCAAAACACCATCAACACGACAACGAATCTTCAAAGCCTTCTCTAATGGCTCAATATGCACATCGGATGCGTGACTCTTTACCGCGTATTCCAAAATTGTCGACAACGCTCGTGATATTGGTGAATCTTGAACAATTGTTTTGATATTGCCGGCTTCCGACAAAGACTCTTCCTGCGAAGCCTGTGCAGCCACATTAACAGATGACAAGTCAGTCTTATATTGATCCAAGACATGGCGGACACTCTCTTCCGAAGCCATGAATACTTTTATCGGACGCTGGATACGATTTGACAAATAGTCCACCGCCTGAACATTGTTTGCGTCGATCATCGCTACCGCTAATCGATTCTGGACTTCGGCTAGCGGCACAGCCATAAATCTCTCAGCAACATCGGACGGCAATAGAGATAAAATATCCTGGCTAATAACACTATTCGACAGATTGACATACGGCACACCCGAAACTTGAGCCACGCCATGAACTAATAGTTCATTATCAAGCAACCCCTCTTCGCTAAGCAAACTAAATAACGGCTTGCCACTCTCAGAGGCGCGCTTTAAGGCATCATCAATGACAGACTTCTCAATAAGCCCCTCGTTTACGAGCAGCTCGATCAACTTATCTTGGATGTCGTCCGTCAGTAAAGCCATTTACACCCCTTCTCTATTTGGCTGCATCTTGACCTACGAATATTTCAACAGTTGGATTTATCGCATTATTATTAAAAATCGCTGGGTTTGGTTTTTCGACGTCAGGTGATATTTCTCGAATAGTCTGTACTTTTGTGCCAGATTCTGGGACTTTTAAGAACGAGATATTAGAGGCGACAATATAGCCGATTGCCACACCCACACCCGCGATCAATATTACCATTGCTATGTCTGTTTTCTTCATGGCTTAACCACCTTATTCTCTAATTGTATTGTTTGTGCTGGCTCGTAATAAGCGACACCTCGAACCACCAAGCTCAATCTATCCTCATTTCGCTGGATTTCCACGGTCTTTAAATCAATGACTCGAATAGACGCCTCTAACTTAGTTAACAATTCTTTCAATTTTTCAGCTGGACCACTCACTTCCATAGTAAATGATATGGCATTTTCAGACGTTGACTCAGAGCTTTCACTATCAGATCCAGATTGAGCAACGGTCAGATTTTGAATAGTCACACCAGTAGTTGTATCAATAAATTTATTCTTCAATGAGGCACCAAGAGCATCAGCGTTCGCATTATCTGGCAATGCATCCAGTACCGTCTGAAGAGCATTACTTTCGCTGCTTGATTTTATAGAATTAAGCGCAGTATTCGTGTCTAAAACTCGAATATTCTTCTTTAGCTCGTCAACCGACGACAGGTTTTTATCTAGACGAGAAATCGTATTTTGTTTCTCCAGAAGAATCTTCGAATGAAATACAATTTGTTGCACCAAAAATATACTCACAACAAGCGCAATTCCCGCCAAAAATGCCGCAGAAGCCACAAAAATAAACATTGTCTTTTTTGACGAATCAATCTGTTGACGCTTGCGTATTGCAACTTCTTTATTATCGGTCGCCATTATTTCTTCTCCTGTTTTTTCGAGTTACTCTTAAACAAGCTATCCGGAATTCCCTGACGTGAATCCGTCACATCAACCTTACCAGTCGGCGTCAATACAGAAACTGTGCCATTATTTGCAGGCGCTAGTAATTCTTCTGCGTATTCAAACGAGAATGAGAATTGCAACACTTTTTTACCTTCCGAGTTCTCCCCAAAACTAGTATCGCCATCTTTTATCTCCTTAGTCAGACTAACCTCGGAACTTTTATCACCGTCAGTAGTCTGGACCTTCGTATTCAAGATGGTTTTCTTTAAGGTCTCTAACGCACTATAGCCATTAACCGCGCTACCCTCCAGAGTAATAGTTTTTGACTCAGGATTGACTTTTATATCCGAAAAACTAACATTATTTGGTGCAACTGGATTAACCGCCGTTACAACATCAAAGATCCTTGAATTGAGCTTCTTTCCAGAATGCTGCTCATTGATCTTTGTTAATTGATGTTGAATCGTTACAACCTTATTAAGATCCTCGACCGCCATCAATTTGTCGTTCCTATCTTTGATAACTCCACCCTGAACCGCCTCGGCTGCAAATTGACTACCCAAAATCAACGCCAAAACAACTACTGTCGCAATCGAAACACCGCCTATCAAAAACGATATCGAAATAACCCGATTGCGCATAGCCCGAGTCTTCAATAACTCGCGCTTAACGTTCGGGAGAAGATTTATCTCAATCATGATATATTACTCCTTTGTGCCAAACCTACGGCAATAGCAAATTCTGAAGCGATCGGCGCCAATTGCTGTTGATCTGACTGAGAAACTTGAACACGCTGCCACGGATCTGCGGTAATTGACTGAACTCCGGTTTTATTCATCACATATCCATCAAGCTGCGGAATAGCTGAACCAAATCCTGACAATAAAATTCCAGAAACTGCCACACTTGGATATCGAGTTTGGAAAAACTTTATAGATTTTACCAGTTCTGAAGAAAAATTGTCGAGAGTTGAATCAATCGCCCTTAGTACTTGACCGTCCAATTTATCCGGCGCCAAACCAAATTTCAAAATAAATTGACGCGCTTGATCTTCTTGGACGCTAAGATTCTGAACCGCCGATCGGACCAAAGACGAAAGCCCAGTTGGAATCATACGAATAAGTCGCGGCGCCCCACTATAGACGACCGCCAAATCCGTTGAATTTTCGCCCATATTGATAATCAAACGCGCATCCTGAGAATCGGTAGCCGATAAAGAGCGAACCATAGCAATAGCGTTCGGCTCTTCGGCAATCACATTGAAGCCAAGATTTTCAACTAATTCCAGACGCTCTTCCGCATAAGACTTCGCTGTACTTGTCAGTAAAATCTCATACTGATTCTGAGCATGCAAACTATCACCCAATAAAGCCCAGTCAACTTCTGCCTCATCCAAAGACATTGGAATATATTGATCAACTTGATATTTCATCATTGCTTTCAATTCCTGCTCAGAAACCTTTGGCACATCAATAATAGTCGAGAATGTCTTATTTGACGGCAACCCAACAGCTACATTAGAGGTCTTAATTCCAGCTTGACCAACAGCAGTCATAATAGCCTCACCCAAGCGTCGCTTAGCCTCTGGAGAATCGCCGCTCGTTATCTTAGAATCAACTGGCGTATAACCGTAATGCGACAAACTCCATCCCGTGCCAGTACGAGACAATTGAACCACCCGCACCGCATTCGTATCGATGTCCAGTCCGAAGAATTCGCCCAACCCTTTTGCTAATTTCATAACTAATAGTAATTATATACATTAGCGTTTTAATTTGCAAACTTTTAATATCTTGGCGGCAATTCGCGAACATTCATCGTACTGATCGCGCCAGTGTTTCGGTAATTATTGTAAGCCCAAATATAAGTGTCAGCCCTCAAATTGATGATTTCTGCTGGAGTTCCAGGATGCATGTTCGGATCATTCTTTGCAGATGAAGCATGCTTTCCGCCGTACGTTCGCCGCAAGAACAAACGTCCAGTTTTAATTGGCCCGTTGATTTTCAATTGCTTGCCACAAGAAACATCAGAAACACCACTCAGCCAACTTCTGTCGCTAATTACCACGCCACAAGTACTAACATAGCCATCTTTTTGAGTAATCAACCAAGCATTCACCTCTCCAACCGAAGACTCTATAATAATATTCTTCGCGTAGATAATTAGTTGTGGCAATTGGCGCACATCATTCGTGTCTGTGTATAGCAAATCACCCGAAATCCTGACTACGCCCGAGGACTTTATGACTATACTCTTGCCTACGCTTAATTTTGACCCTGTTAAGGTTACGTTTCCAGCGTTATATTCACCCGAAGCTAGACTATTCACATCTACATTGCCAGAGATATTACCTCTCGTCCCACCAACCGACGGCAAAGTAAAATTATCTGGAACCGAACTGGTGCTGCTGAAATTGCCAAACTTTGGAATATTGGCGAAAGTTAGCTTATTATAGTCACGCGGAGTTACTCCCGAGCGACCATTAAACGATGATGACAATCCAGCTCCAGAAGCCGAATCTGCCTTACCATTAGCAATAATTCCATATTCGCCCCAAGAGCCATATACATTCTGATTCGTATAGGCCATCTTATACGCCAATGTTATATCCTCGATCAGTAGTCCCATATGTGACGGATTAGATTTTACATAAATATCGATGAAGTTATTATTCTCATATAAAACAGTGCCTGGCTGCGTCTCAGCGGTAAATCGAGAATTTCCAGCATAGCCCGGAAGACCCCAACCAAAATACTGAACTCCTTCAGGTCTGGATCCGTTGTCGTTACCTAACGTTTTCATCTCATAACCGTTGATCTTCACCTTAACGAGGTTATCTACAGCTCCACTAAAACCGATCTCCAGACTCTTAGCATCTTTTAACCCTTCTAAATTAATACCCTTCAATCTAAAGACGTATGTATTTGAGCACGGGATAATCTCTACTATAGGACGAGAATTATCATGACAATTTAGATGAGCCGGATCCGGTTTACTATTAGAATGCGTATGCCGACCAAAGCTGTTTATACCAATCCATTTTGCAGAGTCAGACGTTCTCCAAACACCCCTCTTGCAATAATCAGGATTATAGACGAGCGATGCGTCACCAACTATATCGTAATACATAGAATCGGGTTTACATGTAATATAACCGTCCTGCAATACATCGTCTCCACTAGGAGCGCGCCACTGTGTCGTTACAATCGTCCTTGCTTGATAGTCGTCTTTTAAGTTAGTCGCATCACCATGACAACTCGGAAGATAGTCTGGTTTTTTAGTAGACTTCTTATATGCTCTCTGGTTTCCATTACCGCCATACTGATCCTCAGCACACACTATAGACCAGTGCGGATCAACACTGTCACCGCCCTTAAAGCCGTATTCACCAGGACTAAAGTGAACATCGTCTCCAATTTTATTACCATCTTTATCTATCCCTGTACCCCACAGGCCCTTTGCCCGTATAGAGGTCTTATCTAGCTCAATTCGACTAAGATTCTCATCGGGAACATTCACATTATTTGATGTCCTGCTGGTAATAACCTCTTTATCTGTCTTAATATCACCGCCCCAAACCTGAACCTTTGGTCTTTTTGACGACCTAATACACTTAACTGCGTACCTAAAATCCGTAGAAGGAGCCGAACCATTATAATCGCTAACCATAGCCACGTAACATAGACTGTCGTTAGCACTTAGCTTAACCCTGTCCAAATTATCTATCTGATTTGTAGCCACTGGAGTCTGACCGGTGTTTAATTGACTGCCAGTGTTTTGAACAATTTTTCTACACGCGCCACTATCAATATTTAAGCTATCTCTATATTGTCCTTTAATCAGTCGCACAATTGCGCACGGCCAATCATCATCAGCAGTACCCCCAGGAAGTGAAACCTCATTACTCTTTCCTGTAAGCTCCGATACTTCAGCCCCTCTGACAACAAATCGAGCAAGTGCATACGAAGAATTTTGAGTTTTTGACGTGCCCTTATTATTCAACCCAGCATTTATTCCCTCAATTTTCGTGACATTTTCTGCGTCAATGTAATCCGAGTTAACACTGACCGAAGGTTCTACATCATAATCATACGGAACTTCAACACAGGCATATGATGAATACACCCAGCCGGTTGGCGTCAAAGAATTACGCCTACTCCAATATATACGCTGACATATGCGCTTACCCATATCCTCTCTTTTAATGACTCGTGTATACATGAATTTATTATTTCCAAGATCGCCATGAAGATCCTCAAGCCGAGATTTACCATTCAACGCTTCCATAGAGGTAGTGTGATAATCCACTCCCTTTGGATTATTTGTTCGATTCCAAGCCCAACCCTTCCAGTTAGATTCAGGAATAGTCGTAAACGACCGAGGACCTTCATCGTGCCAAGCACCCTTGCGACCTAGACTTGTATCGTTATCTGACGGCTGGTTCGATCTAATATCAAATACATCCTGCTGAACGCCAGTTATAACATTATCAGTAGGCCCTCCGCTAACAAAAATACTATGCCACCAATCAACCGTATCTCCGGGCTTCACATTCTTTAATCTCCCTGGAGCGACAGTCCAATTAGATCCGAAGTTGGTAGCGTCCTCTGGATTAAATTGCTTAGTAACCCAGGATTTACCAGTTATCGTCCAATTTGGCGAGCTTGGCGCCGCATACGTATAGATAAAAAAAGCCGTTACCGAAATAGCCAAAGCCACTACTATTGCCAGCATGCCCACCTTAGGCAATGAGTATTTCCTTCTCATGCTTATAATTATATCAAAGATTACGCAGATGATATAATAAATATATGAGTTTATCTATTGGAATCGTTGGTTTACCAAATGTCGGCAAATCGACACTTTTTAACGCTTTAACAAATAATGATATTTTGGCGGCTAATTATCCGTTTGCGACAATTGAGCCGAACACAGGAATTGTTCCCGTACCAGATAATCGCCTGCAAATTTTAGCCGATCTTTATCACGCGCAAAAAATTATTCCAGCCACCGTCACTTTCGTCGATATTGCGGGGCTAGTTGCTGGCGCGTCTAAGGGTGAAGGTCTGGGCAATAAATTTCTACACAATATCAGAGAGTGCGACGCGATTGTCCACGTTGTTCGTGCATTTGAGAATTCAAAGATTCTGCGCCATGATGAAGCACCAATTGACCCTAAGAAAGACATTGAGGTTATAAATACTGAGCTTATTCTGGCTGATTTGCAAACTCTTGAAAAACGCCTGCCCCAACTTCAAAAAGAAGCCAAAGCAAACCCAAAAGCTCGCCAAAAAGTTGAATATCTGCAGTCTTTAATCGACAATTTACAAAAAGGCGTACCAATTTCCGCCCTGTCAGATGTGGATTTTGAGGCAATTTCCGACCTGCACCTTCTTACCGCCAAACCCGTTATTTACGCATTTAACGTTGACGAGGAAGGATTGAACAATTCCGATCTACAGAGTCAATTGACCAAACTCGTAAGTCCTGCAAAAACCGTCTTTGTCTGTGCGAAACTGGAAGAAGAATTGAAAGGCTTATCTGAAAATGACGCCAAAGAGTTATTAGAAAGCTACGGCGTCAAGGAAACTGGACTCGCCAAACTTATTCACGCGGCCTACGATACGCTCGGACTACAAAGCTACTTAACTGCGGGCGAAAAAGAAGTCCGAGCTTGGACAATTCACAAGGGTTGGACTGCACCGCAAGCCGCGGGCGTTATTCATTCGGATTTTGAGCGCGGATTTATTGCCGCACAGATTGTTGATTTTGACGATTTAGTCACTGCAGGGTCTGAGGTTAAGGCTCGTGAAAACGGCAAAATTCGCACAGAGGGAAAAACCTACGTCATGCAACCAAATGACGTCGTTGAATTTAGATTTAACGTTTAGCTAATTTCAATTTGTAAAATCGCTCGAGATTACCCTTACTGCCAGCCACTTCACTATCTTTTTTATCTAAAATAACAAAATGTTTCCTCGCCCAATCTTCAAAATCGGACAAAATCTGTCGGCGAACTTTATCATTTTTAATAATACCCTTATTAACCTGATGCCGCCCCGCTTCGAATTGAGGTTTCACCATAGCAATCAATATCGTATTCGTGTTCATCAAATTTTCTGCCACGTGCGGCAAAATCTCTCTCAGAGATATAAACGACACATCGCCCACGATAATATCAATTGCTTCATCAGCATAAAAATCACGAATATCGGTCTTTTCGTGGAGAGCAATTTTTGGATTCGGTCTCAAACTTGGATGGAGCTGATCCGTTCCAACATCAACAGCAAATACCTTTTTGGCGCCATGACGCAGCGAATAGTCAGTAAATCCACCCGTGCTCGAACCAATATCCAGAACGGTTTTATCCTGAAAATTAAGATGAAAATACTCCGCCACGCTTGCCAGTTTTAAGCCAGCTCGCGAAACATAAGTTTCTTTCTTCTCGAGCTTTATCTCGTCCGAATCAGACACTATAGTCCCTGATTTCTGGACAATTTTCTTATTCAAAAAAACATAGCCCAGGCGAATAAAATTATCCGCCTGAGACCTTGTTGTCACCAAACCGCGCTCGACTAGAGCTTTATCTAATCGCTGTTTCATTAAATATGACTATTTCTTTCGCTCGCGATATTCACCAGTTGAAGTGTCAACGCTAATAATATCGCCCTGCTTGATAAATGCTGGAACTTTGACAACTAGCCCTGTCTCCAAAGTGGCGTCTTTTAGTACAGATGAAGTCGTATCACCCTTAACCACATCTTCCGTGTAAGTAACTTCCAGATATTTATTCTTTGGCAGCTCAACGTTAATCACTCGACCGTCGAAGAATTGAAGACTTAATTCATCGCCTTCTTTCAGGTATTTACTAGCATCGTCCACGATTTCCGCAGCCAGCTCAAATTGCTCAAAGCTAGTCGGATCCATGAAATAGAATTTGTCGCCGTCGTTATACAAATATTGCGCAGTTTTATTATTTACTTCCGCAGCTTCGATTCGCTCTTGCCCCTTGAAAGTCTTTGGAATAACACTTCCGTCAATTAGGTTTTTCAATTTCACGTTAACAATCGAACCGCCACGACCCATAACTTTTTGGCCGTATTCTACGACGCGATATGGCTTACCGTCAATTTGGCAAACTACACCTTTTTTCAAATCAGTTGGCTGATACATATTTTCTCCTTTCCAATAAAATATCTCGCTGCCAAATATGTAATAGCAACGAGATATTGCGTATTAAACGTTCCTAGTTGCTAGTAACAAACGGCAACAAAGCCAAGTGGCGAGCACGCTTAATTGCTACCGCCAAGCTTCGCTGTTGCTTTTCGCTCAAACCAGTCTTGCTGATTGGCTCGATTTGACCGTAAACATTGATGTAACGTTGCAAAGTTTTTACATCTTTATAGTCAAAAATAATCGGTGGATTTTTCTTCAATTGTGCCATTTTAATCTCCTTATTAGAATGGAATTTCGCTTAGGTCAATTGGCTTATCGTCAATTTCCGTTACGACTTCCTCTTTTTTAGTAGTCTTTTGTGCTGCAGAACCTGAATTGTCGCCATTTGGACCGTCTAAGAACGTTACGTCCGAAGCAGTAACTTCAATTCGACTCTGTCTTTTACCTGTATCCTTATCTTCCCAGCTATCCTGTCGCAGTCGTCCTTGGATCAAAACCCGACGACCCTTGCTTAGATATTGCATTACCAAATCACCAAGTTTATCCCAGGCTGTGATATTGAAAAAGTCAGCCTGATCATCTTGAGATTGTCGATCAACAGCAATGCTGAAACTAACTACGTTCTTGCCAGAAGCAGTTGTCCGCTGTTCTGGATCGCGTGTCAATCTACCCAACAAAATCACTTGATTGATACTTCGTGCCATATTCTATCCCCTCTTTTACCTTACGGCAGTTAGGCTTATTTACTTGATTCGCTTGAATCAGATTCTTCGTTGCGTGCTTTTTGCTCGCTTAATGCTTGACGAGTTTTTTCATCAGTTTTTACCAACAGATAACGCAAAACTTCATCGGTAATATTAAGTGTGTTTGAAATCTTCAATAAAGCTGGTGCTGGCAATTTAACCTCAAAACAAACGTAAACTGCAAAATCTTCACGCTTGATTGTGTAGGCCAATTTTTTCTTGCCCCAGTTATCTTCTTTGGTAATTTCACCACCGTTAGCAGTGATTAAACCACGTACCTTATCCAACGCTGAATCTAGATTAGCCTCTAAATCCGGGTGAATAAGAACAGTTAGTTCGTATTCGTTCATGTTTCCTCCTCTGGAATCCATTTACGGATGCTTATGCTGTCTCACACAAGCTTAGGTTAATATTCAATTGCTATTATATCACTAAATGACTTATATTGCCAATCTCAC
>CAUUUJ010000003.1:0-41273 GCA_963548315.1 uncultured Candidatus Saccharibacteria bacterium
GCGATTTTTTTATGCAAAGAAAACAGCCCGCAGAAAGGCGCTACCGAGGCTTTATGCCTTCCAGGCGAGCTGTTTCCTTTTTCTGCGGGCTTTATTGCAGCCCTCTTTTCCCATTTAGCCCCGCATTCAGCAGGAACGCGAGTCCAACGTAGGACCCGCCCAGCGCTCCGATGAGAATTACGGGGATAAGGTCGGTTTGTAGCAGAAGTGCTACTATCGCTCCGACTACCGCCCCGATCAGGGCGAAGGTGATGACGATTGATGTAACCGCGATGATCATGACAAGTACTGTCGTCGCTATCCGCATGACACTTCCTTTCAATAAGTGTTCACTCGTGACCAAGGGCTACTTTCGCCCTTTGATAAATCGCGAAAGCTTGGTAGTATAATACAACTAATTGTACGTAATGTCAATCAGATATTTATAAGAATCTACATTTTGCAAATAGCGGTGCTGATTGCTGCTAGCGGCGCTTTCGGCGACCAAATCAAGTAGCTTGCGGCGCGGGCGCCGACGGTTCCCCGCCAAATTGCCATTGGTGCGTCCCATTTTTGGGTGACGACTTCTCCGCTGTGGGCGATTATTAAATTGTCGGCATGAAAAACGCAAATTGTTACGGGGTACGTGATGGTGAATTTGTGAAGCGCTTCAACGAGTTGCGACAATTGAATGCTGAACGTAATCATTTTTGGATAAAAAATTGCGCGGAATATTTTCTGAACTTGCGCCAGACTTGCTATGAAAACCACGTGCGGATTGTCCAGAATTTCCTGAAAACTATTTTGCACGAGGTCAATCGCATCTCGCGTCAGCACGACGGGAATTTCTGACTTTTTGATCAATTCTTCGTAGACAATTGCCGTTTGGCTATTTCGCCCAGCGTCGCCGCATAATAGCAATACATCCGCCCATCTTTCCAGCGCCAAAGTTTCAGCGAGTGCTTCGTTTGCCAAACTCCCTGATTGGTTTGTTGACGCGAATAAAACGTCGGTCATATTCGCGGGAACATTTTTTTTCAAGGCGTCAGGGAGTAAAACACGAGCCTCACCTACGCCAGCCCTGAGCGCCTCTTGATAACTTTCTGCCACCGCCAAAAAGCCTAATTTGTTGCCGCCGATGATTCCTAATTTTCCCGCTTGGTCGCGTCGTTCTGGCTTGTTCCATTCGACATCTGGAAAAAGTGGCTTCCCGGGCTCTTGTTTTTGCCAAAATTTCATATCCATTACAAATCTACCTCAATACTCACCGGACAATGATCGCTGCCCATTTGTTCTGGATGAATTTGCGGATTAGTAACGCGATTTGCAATTTCACGCGACGCCAGCCAATAGTCAATCCGCCAACCAACATTTCGCGCTCTGGCATTTGCCCAATGCGTCCACCAACTGTAAGCGCCAGTTTTTTCAGGGAAAGCCGCCCGAAAAGTGTCTGTAAATCCAGCGTCCAAATAATTCTGAAAACCTTCCCTTTCTTCATCAGTAAAGCCGTGTTTGCCGACGTTGGGCTTTGGGTTTGCCAAATCAATTTCCTGATATGCCACATTCATATCGCCACAATAAAGGACTGGCTTTGACAATTCCAGCTCTTCCAGATAAGCCAACACCGCCTTGTCCCATTTTTTATATCGCAAATCCAATCGGCTCAAATCCCCTTTTGAATTTGGAGTATAGCAATTGACAACCCAAAAATCGTCAAACTCGGCGGTAATAATTCGTCCTTCGTCGGCTGGATTGCCGTATTCGTCGCCCGTTAAATCAAATTGCTCAATGACGTTCGGCGGAAAACCGTCACGCCAATTTAGAGGCGGGATTTTTGAGAAAATTGCCGTGCCAGAATAGCCTTTTTTGGCGGCGGAATAGAAATGTTCGTGATAATTTGGCAGGTCAATTTCAACCTGATCTCTGGCGGCCTTAGTTTCCTGTAGACATAAAATATCTGGATTGTACGTGTTAATAAACTTCGCGAATTCACCTTTATTTATAACTGCACGAATGCCGTTTACGTTCCAAGAGAAAAGCTTCATAATTTTATTATACCGTGATGATATAATTTAATGAATATGCTACCAATGTATGATAAGTTTTTGGGCAAAATATCAAGCGATTTCATGGACGTCGGAGGCGTGAAAACTGCTTATTATTTTTATCAAGGCGGCTCAAATAAAACTATTTTGCTAATTCACGGCATTGGTGGCGATTTTCACGGGATGATTCCGCTAGCTTACCGACTGAAAAATGACGCGAATTTGGTGTTTGTTGACTTGCCTTCTCACGGTAGAAGTCAATTGATAAAAGATATGAAAATGAGCGACGTTGAAAATTGGGCGATGAATTTGATGTCGGCTTTTGACGGTAAAGGTGTGTCAATTGACGAGGTTGTCGCCCATTCGCTTGGATGTTTGGCGGCAAATAAAATGCAATGCCAAAAAATTTGGTACATCAGCCCTCCGATTAAAACTTCGGCTATGTCGAGAATTTCCTCGTCGTTCTTTTATCGCACTCGTCGGGCGAATCAATATATTTATTTAAACTATTATTTTTCGGTGTTTCGTGGGCTGTGCTTGGTGAATAATAGACGGAAAAATGTCGTGGATTTGATACGATGGCTGACGAAAAATACGCGAGTAACGCGGCGGCAATATTTGGAGCAATCGAAAATTGCGCGGGATATTTCTCGGAGTGGAAAAATTATTATTTCTGAGCGTGAGTTTACGGGATTGATAGTTGGGCGACGGGACAAGATTTCGCTTCCTGTGAACGCCGCCGATGGCGTAAAAATTGATAAATTTGTGGCGCTTGATACGGGACATTTGTCGGTGTTGGATAGTCCAGAGCTGGTTGCCGAATTGATATTGGCGGAATAATTATTTGCTATACTGTAGGTATGAGTAAGAAAGACGATAAAAAACTAATTGTTGATATGATTTCTGAGAGCGAATTTACTGTTCAGGGTCATGGTGTGCATACGGCCTTTATAGAGATGACAAATGCGCTTAAAGATCGTGATGATATTGATATTGCGGTGAATAAGGCTCGGTTAGGCGCGGATATAGTCCATGCGCAAACTACTGGACTGTATTCGATGAAAAAAATGCGTCAATCTGGCGGAAAGAAGGTCGTGTCTGCTCATGTTGTGCCAGCTTCTTTTATAGGCAGTATTAAGGGCGCGAAGTTGCTAGAGCCACTTGCTCGCGCGTATTTACGATGGTTTTACAATAAAGCTGATTTGGTCTTAGCGGTATCTGATTATACAAAGAACGAACTGGAAAAAATTGGTGTCAAGAAGCCAATTTCTGTACTATACAACACTATAGATACGGCAAAATATGCTAATTCACCGGCGAAGAAGAAATCTGCTAGACAAAAGCTTGGCATTAGCAATGATGCTTTTGTGGTCGTTGGAAGTGGTCAAGTGCAGCCACGTAAGCGTGTCGATGTGTTTTTTGATATGGCAGAAAAGATGCCTGATGTGGAGTTTGTATGGGTCGGCGGCGTGCCGTTTGGAGTGATTGCGGCTGAGAATGGTGCTATGCAAAGAATGATGAATAATCCGCCAAAGAATTTGAAATTTACCGGTGTGATACCGCTTGACGATGTTGCTGATTATTACCGTGCGGCCGATGTATTTGTATTGCCGAGCGAGCAGGAAACCTTCGGTTTGGTTGTTGTTGAGGCCGCTGCCGCAGGATTACCTGTTGTCTTGCGAGATATTTCTGATTATGACACAACATTTAGAGATGGGGCGGTAATGGCTTCGTCTGATAGCGATTTTGTTGCTCAAGTAGATAAACTGAGGCGAAATAAGAAATTTTATAGCCAACAATGCCGATTAGCAGAAAAGATTGCCAAACGTTTTGACAGCAGTGCTGGCGCCGAGCGATTGGTCGAATTTTATCGATCGCTGATATAAATGGTATAATGGGGCTATTATGAGGATAGGACTTTTTACGGACAGCTACAGGCCGTCCATTAACGGTATCGTTTACGTTGTCGAATCATTAAAGCGCGAGCTGGAAGCTTTGGGGCATGAGGTTTATGTTTTTTGTCCAGCAAAGTCTATTAGCCCGTCCAAGCAAGCCGAACTTCTCCACGAAGATGAGAATAGTCGAATAATTCGTTTCCGCTCAATTACGGGCGCGTTCTTTGATGATTACGACACGTCGGTGTTCTTCCCTCCTGTGGTGCAGCGTCAAATTGCTAATATGCATCTGGACATCGTTCATATTTTTACGCCGTCGCAAATTGGTCTATTGGGCGTGAAGGCAGCGAAGAAAAATAATATTCCTTTGATTATCCAACATTGTACGGATCTATATGAGTTCGTCGATCATTATCCTGCGGTTTTGCCAGGAGTTTTGGCGTTGGCGGGAGTGGTTTTTCCGTTGTCGGTAAAATTGAATGGACAGGATTTGCTGGAAGTTGCCAAATTATATCGTCCGCGTAATGGCGTAACGAAATGGAATAAAGATATTATTGAGCGCGTCATAACTATTTTATACAGCAAGGCGGATGCGGTGATTGCCCTGTCGCGTAAAAGCCGCGATCAATTGGAATCTTGGCAGACTGAGGATTATACGTACGATGTTACTTTAATGCCAAACGGCGTGAATGCTCTTCCGCAGGCGAGCGCGAAGCGAGTTGCGGAATTTCGTGAGCAATGGAATCTTGATGAAAAAGATGAAGTGTTTGGATTTGTTGGACGTTTGGGTGAGGAGAAGAATTTGCCAATTTTGATTCAGGCATTTAGTGAGTTTATTGCCGAAGCTCGTCCGAAATCGAAGCTATTGTTTATCGGTGATTTTGAATATCGAAAGACTTTGGAAAAAATGGCGGCTGAGACGGATTTTGCGGATAGGATTATATTTACTGGCGCCATGCCACGAGAAGATCTGGATGTGGCCTATAAAGCGATGAAGGTGTTTACTTTTCCTTCGCTTAAAGATACGCAAGGTTGGGTTCTTCATGAAGCTGCTCATGCCGGAAAGCCGATTGTTATTATTGACAAGGAAGTTTCAGAGGTTGTGAAAGACGGAGTCAATGGCTATTTTGCGGAGAATAATCCAGAAAGTGTTGCGGAAAAAGTAATTGCAATTCTAAAAAGTCCGAAAAAACAAGCAGAATTTAGTGCTGAAAGTAAAAAATTAGCCAATAAGTTTACGGAGCGCAGTCAAGTGAAGAAGCTTGAAAAGCTCTATCAAAAGCTAATTGACGCGCGCGAAAATCAATAAATATCAGGCTGAGTTTGTAATCGGTATGATTATCTATTAGAGATAAGCCGTCTGGTTTCTCTGTCTTGGTCGCGACGTTTGATGGTTTGGCGCTTGTCGTAATTTTTCTTACCTTTTCCGAGCGCAATAACGACTTTGATGAATTTTCCGTTTGTTAATAATTTCGTCGGGACAATTGTCATTCCCTGTTTTTTGGCTTCTGTAAAATTAGATAACTGTTTTTTACTTACCAATAATTTCCGTGCCGAAGTGTCGACTGAGTGGCTATTTGCTTCTCCGCGAACGTTTAAACGCAAGGAAAAACTAGCGTTATTTAGCCATAGTTCGCCATTTCTTAAGCTAACAAATGAGCCTTTAAGCTGGACATGACCTTCTCTGGCGGCTCGTACTTCCATTCCAGTTAAAACCAAGCCGGCTACAATTTCTTCGCCAAGTTCATAATCAAACCGTGCGCGACGATTGACAATATTCTGTGCGGCTGGTTTTTTAGCTTTTAGCTTTGACATGGATTATATTATAACAAAACTTAACGCGACAGTATATTTAGGCTAGTTTGGTGCGGCTGAAATATGACTTATGTTACAATATCTCAAGCATGATAGCCGACATTCACATTACTGAAAAAAGTTTTGGCGATAAGACGTTAATGAAAGACGTCAAGTTTAGTGTGGACGATGGTGAGAAAGTCGGCGTGGTTGGTCGTAATGGTGTTGGCAAGTCGACGCTTTTTGGGATATTGGCGGGTACAGATAATGATTACATGGGAGAAGTTGTTTTTCGCCGTGGCATTACGATTGCGACTACCGCTCAGGAACATCACGGTTTGGGTGATCAAACGGTTATGTTATATATTCTTGGTGGGCTTCCAGAGTATTCCAAGCTGAAGAAAATCATCGATGAATATCCACTAACCATGGGCGACAATATGCGAAAAATTGAAGAATATACGCAAGCCCTGGAACGGTTTGATCAAAAAGGATTTTATCAAGTCGAAGAGAAAATTGAGCGAGAGCTGAGCAATTTTCAATTAGACGGTTTTGGTGATCGGAAGATTTCTTCCCTGTCTGGCGGTCAAAAAAGGCTGGTGGAAATTGTTAAAATTATGCACTCGGAGGCGCATTTGGCGCTAATTGACGAGCCGACAAACCACATGGATTACGTTGCGAAACAGCAGTTTATTGATTGGATGAATTCGCAGCCGCATCAAGCGATGTTGATAATTACGCATGATCGCGATGTGCTTGGGCAAGTTGATCGAATTGTTGAGATTAAGGACGGTCAAGCCGTTAGCTACCGCGGAAATTACGACGCATATTTGAAGCAGAACGCCCAAGCGACGACGGCTGGAATGAATAATTTTGAGCAGATTGAGAAACGAATTGTTAATCTGAAACAAAAAGTTTTGGACTATCAAAGGCTTAAGGAAAAGTCGCGAAATCCCGGCACGATTCAGAAATTTAAGCGGCTGGAGAACGAGGCGCGAGCGGAGTTGGAGGAATTGTCGGAAATGGAAAAGCCGACGTTTTGGATTGACAAAGAATCTGTTGGTCAATTGGACTATAAATCGGCGGAGCGTTACGGAAAATTTAAGTCGCGTAATATTCGCCTGAGTATGAAAGATGCTTCTAGTCGCAGTCAGCACGTGTTGGTTCGCGCGGAAAATGTGGCGGTTGGGATTGGTGAGCGGATATTGTTTGAGGACGTGAATATTGATTTGCGTGAAGGTGAAGCGATTGAAATTAGAGGCCGCAATGGCGCTGGTAAGACTACGTTGATTCGGATGATTTTGGCGTCGGGCAAGAGTTTTGACGGCGGTCCTATTCTTTATTCTGGCGATATTTTCCTTGATCCGCAGGTTCGAATTGGCGTTTATGAACAAGAAATTGACGAGCGATATCTGTCTGATCCGCTAGAACAAGCGATTGAAAAATTGTATATGAGTCGCGATTTGTCGATTTCTGATACGAAAATTCGGCAACTTTTGGCTGACTATTTGTTCACGGACGCTGATCGGATGACGCCGCTGGCTCGCTTGTCTGGCGGTCAAAAGGCGCGTTTTCAGATTATTTCTATGCTGGCGAACGACCCGCAACTGCTAGTTCTGGACGAGCCAACGAACCACTTGGATTTGCCGAGTATCGAAGAGTTGGAAACGGCGTTGGCCAAATATTCCGGCGCGATTCTTTACGTCAGCCACGATAATTATTTCCGCGAAAAACTTGGCGGAAAAGTTGTGCAAATTGGCGCAGAATAAAAAATTTTCCGCCAGAATTTGACGGAAAATCTTGAATCGTTTTAAGAAAATTAGTCGGCTAGTAAGCCGTTTTTTCGTAGCAAATCTTGTAGTTTCGGTCGATCAAAACCAAGCACTAATTCCCCGTTAATATCCGTTACTGGCACGCCTTGGAAATTGCCTCCATTTTTATTTAGCAATTCCTCTTTTGCGCCAGGATCAGCCTCGATATCTTTGGAAACAAAGTCAATTCCCAGCTTCTTCAGCCATTCCATTTCCGTGTGGCAAAACGCGCACCAGCTAGTGTTGTACACGACAACTTTTGTGTCTTGATGGTTGTTCGTTGTGTCTTCGCTCATATATTCCCCTATTTAATAACACTTCCAATTATAACATAACGGTTACGTCTATTTAGAATTCTTCGACGTCAAATGCCAATTTTTGCACCATTCGCAGTGATATATATCAATCGACAAATTCGGGTTTGTTAGTTCTTGAATTTCTGCCGCTTGGCGCGCTTTTATCTCTGTTGAGAAGCGACGTTTCTTCTGGCAATTAGCCAACCCTGAAATTGACATCAATGATGTTTTTTGGGGTTTTTGACTATTTTTTGAATAATTTCGCCGCGGCATCTTGCAAAATAGTATAACAGATTGATATAGTGGAAAGTAATGGTAAAAGAAACTGACATTTCGGCTAATGATACAGGCGATTCTGGTGCGATGATGATTTTGGCAAGGACGATGATTGGTACAATGTGGCGAATGTTTTTGCCGACGATTGGCTTAACTTTGTTGGGATTGTGGCTGGATAATGTCAGTGGAATGAAGATGAGATGGCTGCTTGCTGGAATTATTTCTGGCGCGATTATCTCAGTGATTCTCGTAGCTTTGCAAATTGCTAAAATTAAACAGCAGGAGTTGAAGAAATGATCGATTATATGGCAAGCGCTGGTCCGCATATTTCAGTAAAGGTTGACGAAGTTCTCAACATTGCTGGTGTATCTATTACGAATTCACACTTGATGGGATTCTTGGGATTGATCGTACTGGTGTGGGCAATGTTCCGTACTCGTGCGGCGGTTTTAGGTAAAAAGAAGCATAATTTTATCACAAGGCTAATTCAGTGGACGTTCGACGGACTTTATAATACAGTTTGCCAAGTTATTCCAGACCAAAAATGGGCGCGTAAAGTTGCTCCGCTTTGTATTACGTTGTTTTTCTTTATCGTTGCGCAGTACTGGCTGGGGCTTTTGCCGATCGTTGGTCCAATTACTATCGGCGAGCATCACACTCCTCTGTTTCGCGGTGGCGTGGCAGATCTTAATATGACTTTCGGTTTGGCAATTGTAACGATTGTCGCGGCTCAGGTTTACGCGTTTAAGTATTTGGGTTTTAAGGGCAATTTGGGGCGATATTTCATTAACCCGCTACGCGATCCAATTATGTCATTTGTTGGCATTCTGGAATTGGTGGCTGAGTTCTCGCGAATGCTGGGACTAAGTTTCCGTCTGTTTGGTAACGTTTTGGCTGGCGAAATTCTCTTGGCAATTATCGCTTATATGACGAAGTTTTTGTCGCCCGTAGCTCTGCAACCATTCTACTTCTTTGAGTTATTCATCGGCGGCATTCAGGCATATATTTTCTTTATGCTATCAACTGTGTTTATTTCCCTGGGGCTGGCTCACCATGATTCACACGAGCCAATTGATGAAGTTCACTCCTCTGTTGAAACTAATAAATTAGCAACATCAGAGAGTGATTAAATTAGATAATAATTAATTAAAAAGGAGAATATTAACCATGGAAGCATTAGCATTCACACTTACTTACGCAATCCCTGCAGCATTTGCAGCAATCGGTGCCGCAATTGTTGGTGCAGCAGCTATGAACGCTGCTGGTCGTAACCCAGAAAAAATCAACGACCTACGCACAATGATGATCTTGGGTATTTCATTCATCGACGCTATTGCTATTATCGGTTTCGTCGCAGCAATCGTCGGCAAATTTGTTAAGTAGTTTTCGGGAGTAAATTGTGGAGAAAATATTAACACAATTTGCCAATTCTGGCGCATCGGAAAAAGCTGGTTTGTTTGATTCGCTGGGTATTGATTGGGCGCTGTTGGCGTTTCAGACGGTAGCATTTTTAATCTTGCTATTTGTTCTTCGCAAGTTTGTTTATCCGCCAATGATGGAAATGCTCGTCAAGCGAGAAAAAGACCTGAAAGCGGCTGACGCGGCGGCAAAATCTGCCAAGGAAAATGCCGACCGAGCCGAAGAAATGACTGCCGAAATGATGCGAAAAGCGCGAGCGCAAGCTAGCGATATCGTTGCGTCTGCTCGAGAAGAAGCGACCGAAGTTGTTGAAGAAGCGGCTAAAAAAGCGACCGCCAAATCTGAAGCTTTGATTAAAGAAGCGCATAATACGATTGCTCAAGAAATTGAAAACGCTAAGAAAGACCTGCACAATTCGACATTAGAGTTGGTGGCTGAAGCGACTGGCAAGGTTTTGGGCGAGAAGATTGATGCTAAGAAAGATACGAAGCTGATTTCGGAAGCGCTTGAGGAGGCTGAATAGATGAGATTAGTGTCCAGAAGAAAGTTGGCAAAGCATGCAGCTGAACAAATTTTAGCTGGCAATGACGCGGTGTTGGAAGAAATTGCTGGTCTTTTGATTTACGAAAAGCACGAACGTGAAGTTGATTTGTTGGTGCGAGATATTGAGGCAGAATTGGCTGATAACGGTGAGATTGTGGCGTCGGTCGAGAGTGCGAGAGCGCTTGACGACAACACAAGGCGTAAAATAGAGCAATTTCTGGCGGCTGTGGCGAGCGATAAAAATAGAAAGCCAAAAGTGTCGCTAAGAGAATCAATTGACCCGACGTTGATTGGCGGATTTAAGCTACAAACGCCGACCGCAACACTGGACGCAACGGTTTCGAAGAAGTTAAACGACTTGCGGGCGAAGAAAATCTAGGAGGAAAAATGAGCAAGATTGATGTGACAGAATTAGCCAAAAGCCTGCGGGAAAAAATCGCGCAGCTGGAGGCGACAGAAGGTTTGGAAGATGCTGGCGTGGTTATTCGCGTTGGTGACGGCGTGGCTTGGGTACACGGCTTAAATAGTGCTGGCTATAGTGAAGTGCTGGAAATTGAAACTGACGGCGACACGGTTGAGGCGTTTGCTCTGAACTTGATGGAAGATGAAATTGGCGCGGTGATTCTTGGCGGTGAAGATAAGGTTAAGGCTGGCGCCAGCGTTCGCCGCAAAGGTTCGGTGCTAGACGTTCCTGTTGGCGAAGAACTATTGGGGCGAGTGGTTGATCCGTTAGGTCGACCTCTTGACGACGGTCCAGCGATTAAGACGAAGAAACGTGGTTTGATTGAGCGTCCTGCTATTGGCGTGATGGGTCGTAAGTCAGTTCACGAACCTCTGATGACTGGCATTATGTCGATTGACGCGATGTTCCCAATCGGTCGTGGTCAGCGTGAGCTTATCATTGGTGACCGTCAAACTGGTAAGACGGCAATTGCTATTGATACGATGATCAACCAGGCTCGTCAAAAGACTGGCGTGGTGAACGTTTATGTGGCGATTGGTCAGAAGTTGTCGAAGATCGCTCGATTGGTCGACCGATTGAAAGAAGAAGGCGTGATGGACCAGACGATTATCGTTGCGACTAGTCCGTCTGACGCAGCTTCCCTACTTTACTTGGCACCTTACGCTGGTACAGCCATGGGTGAATATTTCCGCGATAACGGCGGTCACGCATTGATGATTTATGACGATTTGACCAAGCACGCGGTGGCGTATCGACAGATGTCGTTATTGTTGCGCCGTCCACCAGGACGTGAAGCTTACCCAGGTGATGTCTTCTATTTGCACTCACGATTATTGGAGCGCTCGGCTAAATTGTCAGATGAACTTGGTGCAGGAAGCTTGACGGCTCTACCAATCATCGAAACGCAGGCTGGCGACATTTCCGCTTACATTCCAACCAACGTGATTTCTATTACTGACGGTCAGATTTTCCTGGAAACTGACTTGTTCTATCAAGGCATTCGCCCAGCCATCTCAGCCGGTCTATCAGTTTCTCGCGTTGGTGGCGCGGCTCAGACGAAAGCCGTTAAATCTGTTGGCGGAAACTTGAAGCTTGGTCTTTCTCAGTTCCGCGAATTAGCATCATTTGCTCAATTCGGCTCAGATCTTGACGATGCGACAAAAGCTCAAATTGACCGCGGTCAGCGACTTACTGAACTCCTTAAGCAGCCGCAGTATCAGCCAATGAGTGTCTGGGAGCAATTTGTTAGTATCCACGCGGTGACTGGCGGTATGTTTGACGATGTTCCAGTTTCTAAGATTAAGGACGCACAGTCTGCCCTATTGACTTATCTCTGGAAAAACTCTAAAGATGCTATGCGTGAGCTAAACAAGGGCGACAAACCTTCGGATGAGCAATTGAAATTGATTGACGAAGCTACGAAAGAAATAGCGAAAGGATTTGAGGAGTAATTCATGCCGAGCACTCGCGCGCTGAAAAATCGCATTCGTTCGGTGGACTCAACTAAGCAGATCACCAAGGCTATGCAATTGGTGGCGGCTAGTAAAATGCGTCGCGCTCAAGAGGCGGACAAAGCTTCTGCGCCGTACACAATGGCGGCGGAAGAATTATTGTCTTATTTGGCGAGCCAAGGCGCAACTGACAATCACCCGCTGTTCGTTAGGCGAAAGATAAATAAGCGATTGATTATCGTAGTGGCCAGCGACAAGGGTCTGGCTGGCGCATATAACACCAACGTTTTGAAGAAGTATTTGGAGCTATTAAAGCGTGATGACGAGCGCGGAATTGAGAACTTGACTTTGACGATTGGTCGGCGAGCTTCGCAATTCGCAACGCGTCTTAAAGATACGAAAATCATCGGTACTTACGAAGATCTGCCAGATCAGCCGTCTGGATTGACGTTCCATACGATTTTGAATACGGCAGTAAATATGTTTGAAAATGGCGAAGTTGATGCAGTTACGCTTGTCTATACGCGTTTTGTCAATAGCATGGTTCAGACTGCAGAATTGGATAGATTATTGCCAGCAGGAACGAAAATCTTGGTTGATCCGAGTGAAGTTTCTAACACGATTTCTGACGCCAAATATGAGCCGAGTATTCCAGAAGTTTTGGACGCGGTGGCGTATCGTTTGGTTGGTGCGCGACTGTTGCAGGCGCTACTTGACGCTCGCGCCAGTGAACATTCTATGCGTATGATGGCGATGAAGAATGCTACGGACAATGCCAGTGATTTGGTTGATGATTTGACGCTAGCTATGAATAAAGCTCGCCAAGGAGCAATTACTCAGGAACTTGCTGAGATTTCTGGCGGCGTGGAGGCGATGGAACAATGATAAAGGAGATCTTGAAGTAAAGGAGCAATTATGAGTAAAAATGAAGGAGCTGCGATGGTTACAATTGAACAAGTGAAACAATTTCTTGCAAAGCATTTTGCATTTAAAGTTTTAGATAAGCGCATAACACCAACTTTGTATGGATGGTTGGTAAGTCTAGTCCCTGATGAGTATTACACTAGCTCCACATACCGGCCAACTATACCTGGTGAAGGTGGTCTGCAAATTGATCGAGAGACTGGTGTATATTATAGACTTCCAGGCACAATGGCTGCTCTTGAGAGAATGAATGAACAATGCAAAAAACTAGGCATTAAGTCAATTGATGATATTCAGTCTCCAGAACACCTTCGTCAATTTGTTGATGGATTCTTAATTGCACAAGGTAATATCACTGATAATACAACAGGAGCTGTAAATGAGTAAAACACTAGGAAAAATTATTCAGATCGTTGGAGTGGTCGTTGACGTGGAGTTTCCACGAGACGTTGAACTTCCAGCGATTTATGACGCGTTGCACGTTAAAAACGGCGATGATAATTTGGTATTGGAGGTCGCTCAGCACTTGGACGAGCACACTGTTCGAGCAATTGCCCTGTCTTCGACGGATGGATTGAGTCGTGGCGCAGAAGTTGTTGCGACTGGCGCTCCAATTTCCGTTCCAGTCGGCGCGGAAACTCAAGGACGAATGTTCAATGTCGTTGGTGAAGCGATTGACGAAAAGCCGCAACCAAAGGGAAAAACTGCACCAATTCACCGCCCCGCTCCAGCGCTTTCTGAGCAGTCAAATAAGACTGAGATTTTGGAAACTGGTATTAAGGTCGTCGACTTGATTGCGCCACTTGCTAAGGGTGGAAAGGCCGGCTTGTTTGCTGGTGCTGGTGTTGGTAAAACTGTTCTTATCACTGAGTTGATTAACAATATCGCTAAGTTCCACTCTGGAAACTCTGTTTTTGCTGGTGTTGGTGAGCGAACTCGTGAAGGTAACGACCTTTACTATGAAATGGAAGAAGCTGGCGTTTTGGACAAGACTTCGCTAGTCTTTGGGCAAATGAACGAGCCACCTGGAGCACGTTTGCGCGTGGCATTGTCGGGTCTGGCGATGGCTGAAGCTTTCCGTGACGAAGGTAAAGACGTCTTGCTATTTATCGACAATATTTATCGTTACACTCAGGCTGGTGCTGAGGTGTCGGCTTTGCTTGGTCGTCTGCCAAGTGCGGTTGGTTATCAGCCGAACCTTCAGCAGGAAATGGGTGCTTTACAAGAGCGAATTACCTCAACAAAGAAGGGTTCTATTACCTCTGTTCAGGCTGTCTATGTACCAGCTGACGACTTGACTGACCCAGCTCCTGCGACGACCTTTGCTCACCTTGACGCTACAATTGTGATGAACCGTGCATTGACGGAAATCGGTATTTATCCAGCAGTTGACGTTTTGGACTCGAGTTCAAACTCGCTTGATCCAGAAATTGTCGGTGAAGAGCATTACCGCGTGGCGCGCGAGGTTCAGCGAATTTTGCAGCAATACAAAGAGCTTCAGGATATCATCGCTATTCTTGGTATGGAAGAATTGTCGGATGATCAGAAGCAGATTGTTGCTCGCGCTCGTCGTATTCAGCGATTCTTGGCACAGCCATTCCACGTGGCTGAGAAGTTTACTGGAAATCCAGGTGTTTACGTTAAATTGGAAGACACCATTCGCGACGCTTCCGACATTTTGGCCGGTAAATACGATGATAAGCCTGAAAACTGGTTCTATATGGTCCAAGGTACGCTGGCTGACCAAGTTGCTCGCGACGCTGAAGCTGAATCTGCCGAGGCTAAAAAACATTCTGAGAAGAAAGCTAAATAGCCATGAAATTGTCATTAGTCACACTTGTCGGTACGAAGGTTGATGAAGAAGTTTATTCGGTGTCAATTCCGACCATTGACGGAGAAATTTCTGTTTTTCCAAGCCATGAGCCGCTAGTGACGATTGCACGGGACGGCGTAATTACCGTGCGTCGACATAAAGAAGATTCTGATAATCAGTTGGAATATTTTGCAATCTCTGGTGGCGTGGTAAAAATTGACTATTCGTCGGTGCAGATTCTGGTTGATGAAGCTGATCACGGCGATGACATCATCGAGGCGGAAACTCAGAAGGCTCTGGAGCGTGCTATTAAGGCGCGTGATGAGGCTGGCGATCAAGTTGAGCGCGAGAAAGCCAAGCAGCTTATTGATCGTCATATGGTGCGATTGAAGGTTGCTGATCTTCATAGGCGTAAGCGACGACGCTAGGATTGAGCGCGTAAATAATTAGACAAGACCCTGTTGATATCGTCGGGGTTTTGTTTTTATACCTTAAACTGGGCGTGAAGATTGAAAGGTATATACAGATTTACTCATAGATTATTAGTAACGCGATGGACACTATTCTGTTGCTTTTTTGATAGTGCATCAGCGACTAGAGATAAGTATGGATCAATAAAATATTCCTTGATATGCTCATCGTCTAATACTGGACTAATGTAATCGGATAATGTATCTATATACGAATGCATGTCATCAATGATGCCGCGACCACTTTTGTCAAAATAAGAGGAAGTTAGATCTATTGCTCGCTCTTCTCCTGTCTTTACACTGAATGCGGTATTTTTAATTTGCGCGTCGCCATGTGCAACTCCCGATTTATGTAGCCTCGCGAGAGTCGCTGCTCCCACAAGTAGAACCTTTTGTATCTTTTTAGGAATATCTGTGCCGTCGGTAATCGTGTCACAGCTCACAACATCGCCTTCGAATGCTGATAGTGTATATATAGAATCTCTGCCTGATAAAAATCCTAGTGGTTGGTATGGTTTAATGTGTCCTTCACTAATAAGATGTTGTGTAATACAAAATTCTGAAAGTGCAGAAGCGATATTGTTATGAGGCTTAATCGCTACAGGTATTTCTGTGTCATTTGTTGATACATTTCCGAACATGATGCCGCTTGTTGCGTCCCGTCGTCCTGTATAATAATCTTCAGCGGGAGTAAATGTGAGTCTTTGACCGCGAATGGCGCTACTCAGCGGTGTATTTTGTCCGCTGGGTGTATTTTCTATTGCCGTACGCAGTTTCCTCTTTGGCTGATCCTGATGTAGTATGCCGCATGCGCACATTTCTGAGGATAACATATTTATATTATATAATATTATCTATACTTTTTCAATCAATTTGCGTATAGTACTAAGACTCTAATTAATACTAATCTAAATAGCGACGTCTTCCGTCGTCTATTCTTTATCTTCAGCGATACCAAAAGTAACAGCCACGAATAGAGACAGAACCACTACAAACCCTGAGATAATGGCGATAGTTTTTGATGTTTTAAATGAAATAGCGTTATTTGTATACACGGATAATGTTGAAAAGGTCTCCATGTCGCTAAAATCAGGCATTGCAAGGCCGCAGATAAATAATGAGATTGACATGACGATAAAGGAAACACGTACTATTGTGGTGAGATGGTCTTTTGATGCATGGCGTTTTTTCATTTGTCGGGAGATGATTGCAAGACAGATACAGCTAACGATAAGCGCCCACGGGGCAAGTAGTGCTAGTACCCAACCGCCGATGCCAGTAATGAATCCGCGTGCGAACGAGAACCAGATAGCACTTACCCATAATGCTATGACGATCCATGTGTCTATGGCCTGTTGTTTTTGTAGTTTTTGTTTTTTTGTTGTCATGTCAATAAGTATAATGTGGATGATCGTTGTGTGCAAGTATTGATCGCACCTCGTCGGTCGTCGTGGTGTGCATCAATTTCTCTCGAAGTTCCTTTGCGCCGTCAAAATCGCGAATATAAATCTTGAAAAAACGTTTTAGGGTTTCAAAAGGTCGCCCTAAAGTCTGCTGGTAAGAATCAAACAAATCCAAGTGATAATTAAGAAGCGTCAACAATTCTTCTTTATGATTATCTGCGTCAGTTTTCGATTCGCGGAAGCAAAACGGATCACTGAAAACGCCTCGCCCAATCATAATTCCATTCACGCCAGGATGTTTTCTGGCAATTTCCAGCCCATGCTCTCGGTCGCGAATGTCGCCGTTGATAGTCAAAAGAGTTTGTGGGGCAATTTCATCGCGCAGCTTAACAATCTCGCCAATCAATTCATAATGCGCCGCAACTTTGCTCATCTCTTTTTTTGTGCGCAGATGAATCGTCAAGTTCACGATGTCTTGTTTGAGAATTGTAGTTAGCCACTCGCGCCATTCATCGACGTAAGTATAGCCCAGCCGAGTTTTTACGCTAACAGGCAATCCAGATTTTTTGGCGACGTCAATTGCAGCTATCGCTATGTCGGGTCGACGAATCAGAGCCGCACCGCCGCTTTTAATCGCAGATTTGGCGGGACAACCCATATTGATATCAATTCCGTTAAAACCAAGTTCCGCGCAGTGCTTCGCGAAAGCTTCCATGTCCCCTGGTTCGCCACCCCAAATTTGCGCAATCAGTGGCTGCTCATCGTCGGTTTTAATTAGTCGCCCAGCTATGGCCTTATCGCCAGCATGAACCCAGCCGGTGGCATTTGCGAACTCGGTGAAAAATATATCTGGCGCGCCAGCCTGTTTCACGATATGACGAAACACGACGTCGGTGACGGCTTCCATTGGTGCTAATATGAAAAATGGCTGTGGTAAATCATTCCAAAACGATGTCATCTCTGTTATTTTATCACAAAAAGGAGAAAACCCCTCACTCTCGTCTTTGAGAATGAGGGGGATGGGGGCTCAAGCGGTTCTGCTCGGAATCGTCCTCTGCGTTGAGGATGACTCTACGAGTGAATCTCGCGAGCCCAAGAATGAGGGGAAGCAAAACGCCTTTGTCTTACTTCCCAGCGGACACGGAGGGAGTCGAACCCACTTATCAACCGCTACTCCATTTTCACAACAAAGCGGCGGGATTTTTCCAGAATCATGTCCTTTGATTCTTTTCCGGATTACCGGTCGGCGAATCAAGCCGAGGGCGGACAGACGCCCTCTGCTGACGCGGAGTCAGCGGTTTCGGGGTCGCACAAGCCCCGACTGCCAAAGTTTAAACTACCGGGACTGACCCGTTCCGTTACACTTGGAGCAGGGACTAGACGTCCACGCTCCGCGACCACCTACACCGTAGGTGCCGGTTCCACCGCAGGCGGGGCAAACTTTGCCCGCCTGCTCCGCCGCTTCGCGGCGGCGGTCGTCGTCGGACTTAAAGATGGGTTTCACCCCCTCTCCGCCGCGAGTTGCGGCAATAGAAAGGAACTAACCCCTCTTTCAAGCCATGCTTTTGTGCGAAGCATGACCTGGGCTTGGTGTCATTCGCGACACCTCCCCGAGAAGTTAGCTTCGTCAACGAAAGCGTTTATTATAATAACACTAATTATAAAAAAATGCAACAATATACTAGAATATTTTTATATTTCGCCCGCCAGCAGGTCTTTTTCGAATTGCAACATTCCCTTATAATCCGCCGAATAGCCAGAAATATCCGGCAGATCTAACGTGGTGATTTTTTGCCAAATAATCTCAATCAGTTGCGTAAATTCAGCCAGCTCTTCTCTGGAGAATGTGTCTTCCAAACTAAGAATATCGCCGGTCTTCATGTCTGGTTCGACAAATTGCAATCGCCCGCCAGTAAACGTGAAATTGCTATAATCGCGTGAATGCTCGACCAGTAGTTGATAAAACATCAATTGCTGACGATATTTATGAAGTTTGATTTTCTCGTAATCGGCCGAACCTTTCCAGGAATGCGCCGGCTTGCCAGTTTTATAATCCGTTACAAATATGGTTTTGTTTTGCTTGTCGATGTCGACAACGTCAAGTTTACCAGTCAATCTGGCGCTATCTATAATTACACCTTGGTTTGAAAAGTCCAGTTCCGCCAAGTCCGTGTCGTGAAAATCGGAAGATTTGGCGTTTAAGAACGCAGTCAAAGCCGACTTTCCTTTGTCCAAGTACAATTGAAAATCGTCCGCTGGTAAATGTTGGCTCTCGAGGGATTTTTGGAAAAATTGGAGGATTTGTTCGGTGCTTGGCAATTGGTGATCGGCGCTGAATGAGCAATGTGCTTGCTGGAGGCTGCTGTGAATCGCGGTTCCGTAAGCTGCGGCGGAATTTTTGGCGGATGGAAAATGCAGTAGATTATTCAATAGGAAATTCTGCGGTCCGCCACGTGAAACGTCGAGGAAGTTGTTCAAATGCGTCGCAGAAAGCTTGTACGTTTCCAGCGCTGGCGCTAATAAATCCTTTAATTCTGGAACAATCGGTGAAGTTAGCCGTGTCGTCCAATCGGTTTCAGCGAGTTCAATTTGTTCAGCTGGATCATCGCTGGTCGGAATGATGGTCGGCGTGCAATTCGTCAAGAAACTGGCAATTATCGTGTCGCTGCCGGAATCGTTGGTTTGGGAATAAGTCATGGTCAATGTGGTTTTGGCGCGAGTCATCGCCACGAAAAACAACCGAAGCCGCTCGTCGTAAGTAGCGCCCGCTGGCTGAAGTTGGAGATTTGCGGGATATCGGATAGCTCGACTGCGCGTACGGACTTTCTCGCCCCAAGCGCTATCAATTGCCCCAATCACAAAAACGTGCGGAAATTCCAGACCTTTGGATTTGTGCGCGGTCATCAAATTTATGGCGCCGCTGAGTGAACTTGCGTGCGTGCGAATTTGTGTTAAGCGAGTTTTTGTCGAAATGTGCAGGTCAATAAACTCCAAAAAGTCTTCCAGTGTTGGATTTTTATCGGTGATTCGATCGCGAAGTTTTTGGCGCAAAGTACGCAAACTTTCCAGAATCGTCAGATATGCTTCTGGGTTTTTATCTAGTTTTTCTGGCGAGAAATAGAAATTAGCGATAGAATTGACCTGAAGGTCGTCGTTTTCGTCATTAGTTAAGCCTAATAAATTGTCCAATTGCTCTTCCAGCGGCAAATTCGGCACATCCTTAGCGCGCTCCAAAAGCCACTCCGCAAATTCCTTAAATACGCTGTTCACCAACATACTTTCCAGCCACAATTGCCGATTTTTGTAAGCTTGAAGGCTCAATTTCCAGATGTCAAGTGCAGAAAATCCAAACGCTGGATGAGCCGTAATTTCCGGTAGTAGACTATTGGCAACGTCCAAATTATGCTGGCTAATCGCCACGACAGTTCGCGCTAATTTGTCCAGAATCTGAATTATATCTTGCTCCAGAATGTCGTCGTGACGCTCGTAATTGACAAAAAGATTTTCTTTATAAAGATGCGGAAGAATTTCAATGAGTTCCTTATGGTGGCGCGCAATAATCGTAATGTTTTCTGGCTTTTCGCCGTTTTTTATCAGCTCGGCAATTTGTTTGGCAATTCCCGCTCGCTCTTCGCCAACAGATGAGAATTCTTGGATTTCGACTTTTGAGCCTTCGCTATTTACGTGTGCGGTCAATTGTTTTGATAGTCCGTCAATCGTGTTTTCCAATCGATCCGCGCCTTGAGTGATAACGTCCCGCGCCGATGATAAAATGTTTTCGGCGGAACGATAATTGTCGGTCAAAACGATGATTTTTGGGTCATGATAATGCTGACGGAAACGCTGGATGTTGCCCACGTCTGCACCTTGGAAGCTGAAGATTGCTTGGTCGTCATCGCCAACCGCCATGATGTTTGGATTATCGTCGTTCTCGCTGGTCAAATTGAACAATAATCGTAATTGCGCCAAGTTCGTGTCCTGGAACTCGTCAACCATGATGAATTGGAATTGCTCTTGGAGATTTGCGCGCAGTTCTGGGTGAGATTCACAGGCTTGAATAACGGATAAAATCATGTCGTCGTAGTCAAATAACGAGCGTTCGGACAGAATATTTACGTATTTTTCGTAAACGTCAATTGCGGCGGACAGTTTTTCTGCGGCGGTAAAATCTTTCAGGACAAATTCGCCATTGGCATTTTTTTCGCACCATTTATTTTTCCAAGCAGTCAGCGGCTTGGTTGAATTTTCGTCAAGTGCTTCTTGAGTGGCATGCACAATGCTCAGCGCCAAAACGTTGGCGTATGGCGTGATTGAGGCTGGCAATTTTGAGTTTTTCTTGTCAGGATTTTTGGTGGCTAAATTGGCAATTTTCTCGGCTATCGGCGCAAACATTTCGATTGTCTTTTTCGATATTTTGGCGGAAAATACTTGCTGAATATCTGGCGTGATTTCGGCGATTGTGCTTTGATTGTCATCAATAATTGCCCGTAATTCCGACGGCGTTAAGCCGCTTTGCTTGAACTCGGAAATAATGCGGATGAGGTCTTTAATATAAACGAATTCCCCGTTATTTTTCGCGCTTAATGGATTTCGCCAATCAAGTCCTTCGAGTATTCCAGAGATAATTTGATATTGCGTCAATTCGTCAACTGGCTGAGCGTCGGCGCCACGGAAAAAATACTCGCGATGTTGATTGATGATTTCTGTACCGAAGCTGTGGAATGTATGAATCGCAATTTTATACGCATCCTCACCGATAATCTGGCGAAGTCGTTGGCGCATATTTGTGGCGCCACTTTCGGTAAACGTTAGACATAAAATACTGTTCGGCAAAGTGTCGGTTTGTCTCAGGATTTGGGCAGTGCGCATACTTAGAAGCTCGGTTTTCCCCGTTCCTGGTCCAGCAATTACCAAAAGTGATCCGTGAATGTAGTCGACTGCTTGTCGTTGATTATCGTTTAATTTAGCGTAACGAGTATTGAAATCCATAGTTTTATTTTACCATGTTGACTAGTTTTAATAGAGCGTGTAATATTAGGGTATCGTGCTAGTTCCTTGCGCGTTTTGGTTAGCTAAGGGACGCACAGTACCTTAGCGATTTCTATCCTGGAAGGAGAATCATGAGCAAGAGGATTATTTCCGTACTTGCCATCGTCATGCTCGCCACTGGGTCGCTATTCGTGACTCAGAGTAGCGCCAAGGCATATCCTGGCAACTGCTATTCGGAAGTGACGCCTGATCTCAAAGGGCACGCTAGCTGTCATTCCGGCACGGGGTATTACCGTGTTGGTATCAGCTGCGCAGCAGTCTGGACGCTTGGGTATGCCTTTGGGGTGTATAGCCCCTGGGTTGACGTAGAGTCGCCCAAGATCAAAGAAGTCTGGGTGTCGTGTCCTCCTGGAGCGTGGCTGTGGAAGCCTGCTGGACAGGCTCGCTATTACGCGTTCCTCGAGAGGAGAAATCCCTGAGATGAGCCTCAGAGTCGCTCTTTGGAGCGACTCTGAGGCTAAGATTTATAATATTTTTTTTAAGGAGGGCGTAAATGAAAAACTTAAAAAAGATAAGATTTAGTCATATATATATGTTTGTGCTGACGATTGCGTTGATCTTTCTGAGTTATCAAGTCTACTGGCTGAATGAAAAAGAATATCGAATATCAGTCCAGTCCTCCATCAATTACCTTGAAAATGACCAAAGCATTAAGCGACTTGAGTTTTGTGTTAATCACGCCATTAAAGATTGTACTGAAGAAAATGTCGACGCTTGGAATGAAAAACATCCAGAAGACGCGTTTAAGGGTAAAAGCCACTTGGATATTTCCCGTCAAGCAGTCAAATCGACCATACAGGCTGGCTATTAGATTTCACATCTTTGCCATCTCGCGCACCTCATAAAAAAATGGTAAAATATTATCTATGAATAAGGCGACGTACGACGAGCTGGCACTGGAGCGAATTGCTAAGGAAAAATTTGGTTTTCCAATTGATGTTCAATCGATAATTTTGTGGCACGCTGACGTTAGTCGTACGGCCAAAGCCTCAGTTTTTCTGACGAATAAAAAGCAGCTGATGTTGTATTTGGAGGCGACTTCGCCGTTGATTTTATCTGATGTTAAAAAGATAATTTCTCGAATGGGTATGCGGGCGGAATTGTTCCTTCCACCAAAAGGTCAGCCGCGATATTTTGAAGATATTGGCAAGCGCAAATTCCGTGAAGTTTTTCCTGGAAGAAAGCACGTTACGGATGAAGATTTGCATTTTTATAAAACTTTGGCGCCGTATAATCCCGCCTTGGTTTTGATTTCTGAAGTGAAAAATGGCGAGATATATCAATTCGATTCTGACGCGTACGGAAATTGGCGAGTTGGCGCAAGGTTCAGCTACAGAAGGATTCGGACAAGCTAATGCGCGACTATTTGGATATTATTAAGCGGAATCTGCTTTCCCCTATCGTCGTGGTGATTTTTCTGTTGGCTGGCGCGCTGGTTTATGTTCGCGAATATCGTGATGCGTGGTTTATCTCGGTGGTGATTGTCGTGAATTCGACGATTGGAATTATTCAGGAGCTAAGGGCTAAGCGAGTTTTACGTCAATTGGAACTGATGAGCGCGCCGAAAGCTCGATTGTTGAAAGATGGAAATGTTGTCGAGGTCGGTTATGATGAGCTTAAAATTGGCGATGAGATTCTTATTCAGGCTGGCGATGAATTACCGGCGGACGCGAAAGTTATTGAATCGAAAGGTTTGGAGCTGAATGAAAGTATGTTAACCGGCGAGTCTGCGTCGATTGAGAAAAAGGACGGCGATGTCGTGTTGGCGGCGACGACGGTTTTGGCTGGTGAAGGTACAGCGCGAGTAATTGCGATTGGTGACGACACGAAAGCTGGCGCGATTAGTCAAGTCCTGAAGCGTTACAAACCAGAACTCACACCTCTGCAATTAGCGATTTGGCGCGCAATTTACTTCTTGACTTACGGCGCAATTGTTCTGTCGCTACTTATCGCTATCGTCTATTATTTCTCTGGCGATAATGTCGTCGTCATCTTAAAAACCATAACTTCAGCAGCGGTTACAGTTGTGCCGGAAGGTTTATTGTTGGCGAGTTCGCTGCTTTTGGCGTTCGGCTCACTGCGACTAGCCCAGGCGAAAGTCTTGCCACAAAAATTGTCAGCAATTGAAGCGATGGCGCTTTTGAATTTGCTGGCAGTAGATAAAACAGGCACCTTGACTAGTGATGAAGTGACGCTGAAGCGGGTCGCGGCGTTCAGTGATGAAAATGACTATTCAGACTCTGACGTTGCCAGTTTTGCGGCGTTAATTGCTCATGAAACCAGCGGCGGAAATATCACTGGTCGTGCAATCTTGGCGGAAGCTACGTCGCCAAAAAATACGAAAGTTTTGGAAGTGATGGCGTTTTCGTCGGCGCGTAAAATGGCTGGCGTGAGGGCTGATATTGACGGTGAAATTCGGACTTTGATGATGGGCGCGCCAGAGTTTGTGTCGAAGTTGGCGCCGGTAGATGAGGAGATTCAGAAGAAGCTGAATGATTGGGCTGACAATGGTTTGCGCGTGTTGATGTTGGCTGAATTTTCGGACGATAAAACCAAATTGAAAGACTTGAAAAATGGTTCTGGAACGGCAATTGGTGCGGTTGTTTTGCGCAACTCCCTGCGTCATGGCGTTGTTGAAACGGTGGATTTTTTGCAGAGCCAAGGTGTAACTATTCGCGTAATCTCTGGCGATAACCCGCGCACAGTTCAATACATCGCTAAGGAAGCTGGAATTAAACATCCAGAAAAGGCGATTTTAGGCGAAGATTTGGCGGCGCTTAGCGAAGACGAATTTAATAAGGCTGCCGATACTTACACTATTTTTGCCAGAGTTTTACCAGACCAAAAAGAGCGCTTGATCAATCGATTCCAGCAATCCGGAAAATTTACTGGCATGGTCGGCGACGGCGTGAATGACGCTCTGGCGCTGAAAAAGGCCGACCTCGGTGTGGCGATGTACGCGGGCGCTCCAGCGTCGCGTCGAGTTTCCGACATTATATTGCTCAACAATTCGTTCACTTCTCTGCCGATGGGAATGAAATTGGGCAATCAAATTATGCAAGCAATCGAAGTCATCGCTGTTTTGTTCTTCCATAAAATTATTTACGGCGTGACGCTTCTTCTTGCGACGATTCTCATCAATATGAATTATCCGTATTCGCCGCGCCACATTACGTTTATGAATATTTTTCTGGTGACTATGCCAACTCTTATGTGGACGCTGTTTCCTCCCACGCCGAAGCATCGAATAAATCCGAAGAGATTTTGGCATGATACTTTGCTGGCTGTTACGCCGATTGCTTTAATTACTGGCGTGACTGTCGCGTTCACCTATTGGATTACCTCTGTTATGTTCCCTGGTCACGCCGCGGAAGTCGCAACGATGACCGTACTTACCGCGACTTTGTTTGGCGTATATTTGGTGTTCTTGGTGGGAATTATGCTGGACGTAACCATCGATAAATCCGCCAAACGTGCCCGGCTATTATACTTGTTGTCAGTGGTTGTTGTGGCAGCTGGTAGTTTTGGATTTGGCTTTCTGAGAGATTTCTTCGATTTCACCGTACCGAATATTACCCTGCTCTGGCCGGGCATCGCCGTGGTTGTCATCGCCACCCTAGCTCAGTGGTGGCTAGCCCGCCGCGCTGGCAAAAAATTAACTGCTAATGAACGCCAGAAAAAAGTATAACCGCCATAAAAAACGCCGGCAGGCAAATATCGTATGCCTGCCGGATCATTCTTGACAGTCCTGGTTTATCTAGCTTCTTTTGGAAGCGGCTCTATATCCTCGCAAAGTCTTTCATTATACCAATCCTTTAGCTCGGCGCGATGCTCCCAATTGTATATGGCATCTAGCTCATAACAGATATCTGTAACAAATAGATTTTCATGTTTTTCAGAAAGAGCGATACCCATCTCATTAAGAGATTCTTCTGCTACGTCAGCTACTTTTTCGCCTTCACCTTCATTAAGGTGCTTCTGCATAAGTTTTGCCCACAGTATGGCATAAGTGCGTTGCATTGAAATCTTAGCTTCGGATGCCGAGTCAAACGGAATCTCCTCTGGTTGCTTTTGTTTGTCACCGTAGACGTTGGTTGTATATTTTTCGTCTCCTTCACCAAAAGTAAGCTTTACATCCCATACTTTATCTTTCAATCTTCGGTAGTCTTTTTCCCTGTTAATAATAGCGTCTGCTTGCTGAATTTCTTCATCTCCGGCGCGGCGCTTTGCCTCGTCTTCCGCTGCTTCAGCTTCAAGGATTTCTTTTGGTATGTTGTCTAGGGTGGTTGTTACTAGCGGATAACTTTCAACCGTATCAGTAATGTCTTCAGTGAAAGTTATCTGTTGATCATAGTGTCCGCGCATAGCTCGCGCCCAGGCTGCTTTTAGTTTATTTGGATCAGAATCTTTACCCACGAGCACATAGACATCGCCAAGATTTAATAATACTTGCTTTTCCTCTGGAGTTTCTGAGCTGGTTGAAGTGTATTTTTGCGTCAGCGCTATTGCATCGCCGAAGAACACTCCGCTGTCGAGAAGATCGTTTCCGTTAATTGCTGGAACTTCTCCAAATGGACTGTGATGAGTGTAGTCGGAATCTCCATTGTCGTAGTCTGCTAAGCTGTCCCAGCCAGTTGCTTTTTGTCCGTCTGGCAATTCCTGCGATGATGATTTGGGTATTTCTGTCATGATATATAAAACTCCTTCTTTACATTAGTGGTAATATTATATCAGCGACACGAGTCCGTGTCAAATTTACTGATGTTCCACGTTAAGCGTTAACGCGCTAGCCGATTTACTTATTATCAAGGATAACCAAGTGCTCAATGTGCGGCGTCCTCGGGAAGAAATTGTAGCCTTGATGATGCACGATTTCGTATTTTTCCTGGAGTAGACTGACGTCTCGCGCTTGCGTGACAGGATTACAACTCAGATAAATAATCCGAGGCGGCTCAGTTTCCAGCAGTCGATTAGTAACGTCCGCGTGAAGTCCAGCGCGCGGCGGATCAACGATGACAATTTGCTCGCCAGTTATATATTCCAGAGATTTTTCGCTCGGCGCCAAAATCGCCTTGGCGTTCGGTCGATTCAGCTTGGCAATATTCCTCTGCATTTCCGCGACGGCATGTTCGTTAATTTCCACCAGCGTCACGTCATCTCCGCCAATTGTCAAACCGATTGTCCCAACGCCAGAATAAAGGTCGAGCGTTGGCAATTTTTCATTGCAATTAATCCACGCTTTCATATCACTCAAGGCCTTTTCGTAAACGGGAATGTTGACTTGGAAAAATCCTTCGCAAGCGTAGTTGAAGGCGACGCCTAAAATCGTGTCGCTCAGCGTTGTGCTGCCGAATTTGTTCAAGCGTTCGGTGATTCTGCTGGCTGGGCTTTTGGGGTCGGAATAGATTATTTCGCCACCTTTGGCTGATAATAATTTAGCTTCGTCTTCGGAAATCAGATTTTCTATCTTATCTTTTACGTACAATTGCCAGACGGCGTTTCCCCGTTGATCTGAGCGAATCAAGAGTGTTTTTAATTGACGCGCGACAATCGGTTTTGTTTGTAAGAGGTCGCGAATTTCAATTGCTAATTTATTTATGCTCGGATGCGCCAAGCTGGTTCCGTCAACGATGACTTTTCCCTTGCCACCACGCTTGAAAAACGCCAAGTCCAGAGTTTCTTTTTCGTCGTCGTCCGTTTTGTCGCCGAACCAACTGAACTCGACTTTATTGCGATAATTAAATTCTACGCCGTCAGAAAATACCTCGATTTTTTCAGGCAATGTGATGTTGTGAAGTAAAAAAGCCTCTTCGATTAGCGACGCTTTGTACGATTGCTCGCTGGACATCGGCATTATTTGCCAAGGGCTGGTGCTTAAATAACTATTTTCATCCTTCGGCGTAATTCGCTCTGGACTTTTCTCGATAATTTCCGTCACTATTCCTTCGACGAAGTGTGATTTTTTCTTTGTCACGCGAATCGTTACAAGTTCTTTTGGCAGCCCTCCCCAGACGAACGCTTTGCGGCCGTCGTCAAGTGTCCCGATAGCTTGCCCGCCGCCAACGATTTTTTCCAATCTTAAAGTCTCAAAAATTTGTTTTCTCATTAGGTTATATTATATCAGGATGTGTGGATTTTTTCTGTCTGGCGTGCTATAATCGTCATTGTCCTGGCAATAGTGGGACGTCGCCAAGTGGTAAGGCACTGGGTTTTGGTCCCAGCATTCGCAGGTTCGAATCCTGCCGTCCCAGCCATAAGAGCCTTTTGACAAGTTTACGAGCTTATCAAAGGGCTTTTTTAGATTGGAATCAGTTTTTTTGTCCAATTAGAGGTTGAACTAACAATGCGATAAGAGTCTTCTAATTGCCTAGTTTAATTATTCTCCCTGATGTTGGATATTTGCTAGTTCTTCGTTATAACATTAGTCATTTTTCGTTATATTACTGCGGAGTAATTATTTTATAATTTTTGTTACTTCTTCGTTCATTTACTTCTTTCTATTGCTTTTTATTATGCCACTTAATGATGGTATTGATTAGTGTTGCTAAATAGTTTGTGATATAATAGAAGAGTCCAAACTTTTTATAATTTACAACAGAAACGACAGAGATTCTTTTGTCGTGATAGCTCAAAATTAGGGCATCGCGACACTCAGAGCTATCTCTGTTGTAAAAGGTTTGGACACCTGTTGCGGTGTCCTATTTTGTTTCTGTTGTTATAGAGGCAACAGAGATGGCAAATACCAATTTACGTAAAGCTAGCAAAACCAAAAATGATGAGTTTTATACTCAGCTAAAAGATATTGAAAATGAATTAAAACATTATAAAGACCAACTTAGAGATAAGGTAATTTTTTGTAATTGCGATGACCCATTTGAAAGCGATTTTTTCAAATATTTCGCCATGAACTTCAAGGCTTTGGGAATAAAGAAGTTAATCACTACTTGCTATGACCCGAGCCCAATTGCCAATCAAGAAATTCAATTATCATTTTTTGGTGAAAATAAAGAAATCAAGCACAGTAATAAAAATCGTAACAAAATTATTTCCAAAGCTTATAAAATTGAACTTGATGACATTGCTGATATAGATGGCAGTGGCAACATCAATATTTTAGATACTAAAGAAATTTTGCTCCGAGAAAAAGCCAAATTAGACAATGGCAAAAAGTCTAAAATCCTATCGTATCTTGATGGCGATGGCGACTTTAGAAGTGCGGAATGTGTAGAGTTGCTAAAAAGAGCCGATATAGTAGTAACGAATCCACCCTTTTCACTTTTTCGTGAATATGTAGCTCAATTAGTAGAATATGATAAGAAGTTTTTAATTTTGGGCAATATGAATGCCTTGACATATAAAGAAATTTTTAAGCTCATAAAAGAAAATAAAATATGGTCTGGTTATGGTTTTAATATGTCCATGGTGTACAAATCGCCATACAAGAATACTCTTGAATCCAACCGTAAGTTTGTTATTGGGAAAGGATTAGACCCAGACAAATATATTAAAGTTCCAGCCATAAACTGGTTTACTAACCTTGATACCATTAAAAGACATGAAGAAATTATTCTATATAAAAAGTATAGCCCCCAAGATTATCCTAAATATGACAATTATGAAGCCATAAATATTAACAAAGTGTCTGAAATACCAGAAGATTATTATGAAAAAATGGGAGTCCCAATAACTTTTTTTGACAAATATAACCCAGAACAGTTTGAAATAATTGATGGAATAGGTAGATATAGTGTCTTGCATAACGAAGCTACAAGAAGAGCAAAAATGTATCTATCTATGATTGATGGTAAGGCTATATATTTTCGTTACATAATTAAAAGAAAGGTAAAGAATGAATAAGCTTGAATCTAAAGCTGATATTGATATTAATGACATGATTAGATGTGCAAATGAATTTCATATAATCAGCCAAAACAAAAAAACTTTTATACCAAATTTTGCTATCTTGGCATTTGCTTGTGAATTATACATGAAAACAATTTTGTTCTATCATACTAAAAATTTTCCTAAAGGGCATGATTTAGGGCGTTTGTACATAGAGATTTCTAAGCATTTCAATAAGTCGGAGTTTATTAAGATTTTTACCGAACAAATACGAAAACTTTTTGATGATTATAGTATAAAAAGCTCGGAACAATCTTTAATAGAAACTTTGCATAAAAACAGTAATATGTTTGAAGACTGGCGTTATATTTTCGAAAAAAAGATAGATAAACCCTACGCTGTTCATGGTTTTTTGCTTGAGCTGTCTGAGGCTCTGAGACTATATGTCGATAGGTTTATAAGAAAGGAACAAAAATGAAAATCGAACTCAAGCAAATCACTATCGGTGAAGTCGTCAAAGGGTATCAAGATAACCTAGAAGCTGGTGTAGTCGGCTATGATGGTAAATTAGACATTCGTCCGCCATATCAGCGGGAGTTTGTCTATAATGGCGAGCAACGAGACGAAGTGATTCGCACAATTCGCAAAGGCTTTCCACTTAATGTAATGTATTGGGTGGTGCGAGATGATGACACTTTTGAGGTGATGGATGGACAGCAGCGTACGATTTCTCTTTGTCAGTATGTGAATGGCGATTTTTCGGTTCAGTTTGAAGAGACCCCTTTTTATTTTCATAACTTAACATCGGACGAGCAAAAACAGATTTTAGACTATGAATTGCAAGTTTATTTCTGTACTGGCACGGATAAAGAAAAGCTCGAATGGTTTAAGATTATCAATATTGCGGGCGAAAAATTAACTGCCCAAGAATTACGTAATGCAGTTTATATGGGTTCGTGGCTATCTGATGCAAAATTAAAGTTTTCTAAATCTAACGCCCCCGCAAAGGGTTTAGCTGAAAAGTATGTAAATGGTAGCCCAATTCGCCAAGAATACCTAGAAACAGCTTTGAAATGGCTTTCAGATAACAATATTGAAGATTATATGAGCAAACACCAGTACGACCAAAACGCCAATGAATTATGGCTTTATTTTCGGGCGGTTATTGAGTGGGTCGAGAATACTTTTATCAAATACCGTAAAGAAATGAAAGGCGTTGATTGGGGTAAATTATATAATCTTCACGGCAAAGATAGTCTAAACACCGAAGAGCTCGAAGTAAGAGTTTCTGAGCTTATGCAAGACGAAGATGTGACGAATAAGAAAGGTATTTACGACTATGTTTTGACAGGTAACGAACGAAGTCTTTCTATCCGCACTTTCAATGACCGAGAAAAGCGTGAAGCCTATGAACACCAAAAAGGCATCTGTCCTGCCTGTGGTCAATATTTTGAAATTGAAGAAATGGAAGCTGACCACATCACGCCATGGAGTAAGGGTGGAAAAACTATTGCCGAAAATTGCCAGATGCTTTGTAAAGATTGTAATCGGCGAAAAAGTGGGGTTTGAATTGTTGGTTAAATAGAATTGATTGCTTTTTTATGGTGATTTTTTGTTTTTATATTAAATTTCAGAAACGGAATAAAATACTATTAAAAATAAAAAAGCTCCCACTTGCTGGTGAGAGCTAAACTGTCGTGGTGGACAATTTGGATTAGCTAATTTTAACGACTTGTAGCTGTCTGGTCATCAAGCCATTTTTCCAGGAGACAGTTTCGGATTTTTTGTGATTCAGTAGACTTTTTCCCAGCGGACTATCCACGGAAATTCGCCCGTCCAGAGGGTTTGCTTCCAGGCTATGAACCAGCGTGTAGCGGAAAATTTTTCCTTGCTGATCCACCAAGTCCACGACTGAGCCGATAGCAATTTTCAATCGATCGCGCTTCCTTGGCAGCGGCTTAGCGTGACGTAAAATATCTTTCTTCGTAAAGATTTTTGATTGGATATTTTCCAATTGCGTAATTACATCGTTGCGGCGTAATTTGTCATCACGCGATTTGGCGCGCCCAATTTCTTTCAATTCTAATATGAGCGCTTTCTCTGAGATCTCTAGTCCGGAAATTTCTTTCTGAAGCTCCTTAAATCCTTTTTTGCTTAAAAATGTTGTACTCATACTTCCCCTTTCGGATCGGCAATTTTGCCAATCGACAATCCTATTACAACATCTAATTCTGAAAAATAGCTGAAAATTTACAGAATCGGCAAGGAAATTGTGAAAATGGTTGAGTTTTTCGAAGTGCTAACAGAGATTTGTCCGCCTAGCGCTTTTGTCAATTGTTCCGCTAATGGCAGTCCTAATCCATAGCCTTTTGTGCTTTGATTGCCGCGGAAAAATCGCTCAAAGACGTGTGGCAGAGTTTGTTGCGAAATTGTGCCGTCGTTGATGAAGTTGACTGTGATGTTTTGTTTTGATGGAATGATGCAAATTTTTACCACAGAATTTTTCGGGCTATGTTTCAATGAATTGTCGAGCAAAATCGCGCACAATTCTCGCGTCGCAGTGTGATGAAGCGGAATATTTATGTGTTCTGGGCAATTCATTTTAACTCGCGCTTCGGCTTTTCGTTCGCGGATGAGCTCGGATATCAATTCCGTCAAGTTAAAACTTTTATCTTCCAGTGCCAACTTATTTTCCGTCCGCGACAGTTCCAGAAGCATCGCCGTAAGCTCCGTCAGTTTGTTGATCTCTTCCAGATTACTCTCCAGAGTTTCTGTAAGTTCCGTCTTATTCGCCTTCCGATTTTTTAGCGCAAATTCAGTTTCCGCTTTCATAATTGCCAAAGGTGTTCGGAGCTGATGGCTGGCATTGGCAACAAATCGCGACTGGGCTTTGTGTGCGGTTTCTATCGGCCGCAAAGTGATTTTTGCCAATAAATATGAGCACCAACCGCCAGCGAGTAGAACGATAAGATTTATATAGCCCAAACTAATCAAAAGGTTTCGAGTTGAATTATCTATTCTCTCTGACAAATTGATTGCAGGAAAATCGCCCTTCCTTTGAACGATAATTTTATGGATTTGCGCATCAACTTCCGAGCGCGCCACCTGAAAAATAATACTGCTAAACAGCAAACTGACGATCATCAAAATCATCAAATACCAGCCCGCCAACTTAATTGTTGCTGAAGTAAAAATTTTCATGATTCAATCCTATAACCGAAGCCACGCACGGTTTTTATCAATTGTTTTTTGAACGGTTTGTCGATTTTTTGGCGCAGATTTTTTATGTACGCCTCGACATTATTCGGCAAAATATCAGCGTCAAAATCCCAAACGTGATCAATCAGCGTCTCTTTACTGAGAATCTGGTTCGGATGCTGCATCAAATATTCCAGCAGCGCATATTCTTTGTTCGTGAGGTCGATAATTTTTCCTGCGCGAGCTACTGTATGTTGTTGTTTGTCAATTTTCAAATCGTCAATTTGCAGAACGTCTGGCTGGCTAATCGGCGGACGACGAAGTAAGGCTCGCACACGCGCCAACAGTTCGTCAATTGCAAAAGGCTTAGTCAAATAGTCATCGGCTCCTACGTCCAGCCCGAGCGTTTTATCTTCGGTCGTGCTCAGTGCTGTCAGAAATAGAATTGGCATATTTTTCCCGTTTTCGCGCAATTTTTTAACAATCTCCGCGCCTTCTAATCCCGGCAACATTCGATCGACAATCAACAGGTCATACGGCTGACTATCTGCCAAATTAAAGCCCTCTTCCCCGTCGTACGCCGCATCAACCGCGTATTTCTCGCGCTTCAGAGATTCGGTTATGACCCTCGAAATTTTTCGTTCGTCTTCAATAACCAATAGTCGCATATTTATATTATATCTTTTTTCCCGCGCTAAGTGTTATAATTTTATTTAAAGAAAAGGAGGCGTATGCCAGATAATAAAAAAATGGTTGAGATTCGTCATTTTAAGATGAGTTTCGGTGATAAAACTGTCATTAAAGATCTGAGTTTCGACGTTTTTCGCGGCGAAGTTTTTGGTTTTTTGGGAAGCAATGGTTCGGGAAAAACTACGACGTTGCGCGCGCTGCTTGGACTATACCAGCCGACTGCGGGCGATTTATTGATAAACGGTAAACCGTATTCAGTGGAAAGCCAGATTCGCCTCGGATATCTTCCGGAGGAGCGCGGCTTGTATAAAAAAGAAAAAGTCTTAGACGTGATGCTTTACTTTGGTCAATTGAAGGGCTTAAGTCGCAAAGAAGCTAAGGATTTTTCCCTGAAGTTTTTGGAGCGTGTCAATTTGAGCGACAAGGCTAATACGCAACTTGATAAATTATCTGGCGGACAGCAGCAGAAGATTCAGCTTGGCGTAACAATTATGGGCGATCCAGAACTGCTGATTATGGACGAGCCAGCCAAAGGTTTTGATCCGGTGAATCGTCGTTTGTTGATGAATATAATTGAGGAGCAGCGAAAAGCTGGCGCGACAATTATTTATGTTACGCACCAGATGGAGGAAGTTGAAAGATTGTGCGATCGCTTGATTTTATTGAAGGATGGTCAAGCGGCGGCATATGGAACATTGGAAGAAGTAAAAAAACAATTTGGCGGCGCTTCAATGGATGACATTTTTGTCCAAGTTTACGGCGGCGAAGCGAAGGAGCTGAGCGATGAGTAAAATGCATAATTTGGGGACGGTTTTCAAATTTGAAACGCTTAGAACACTGAAGAAACCGACGTTTTGGTTGACAGCCTTGGGGTTCCCTTTGTTGATTGGCGTTCTATATGGCATTATGTTTTGGTCGCAAAGCACGACTATTGAAGCATCAAAAAATCTGGAAAAGCAAGAATTTTCACTGGAAGTCACGGACGATTCGAAGTTGGTAAAGCCAGAATTACTGACGGCAATTAAAGCCAAAACTGCCAAATCGAAAGAATCTGGAATTGACGACGTAAAAAATAATAAGGTTGATGCGTATGTTTATTTTCCAAAAGATTTGAGCAAGCAAAAGGTCGAAGTTTACGGTAAAGATGTTGGGTTATTCCAAAACGGAAAATACAGCGCGGTGGCGCAGAGTTTATTGAGCCAATCAGTAGCAAGCGACGTTAATCCAGCGCAAGTTGCGATTCTACGTGACAAAGTCCAATTGTCGTCAACCACATATCTGGACGGAAAAGAGCACGGCGGCATCAATGAGATGATTGTGCCGGGAATGTTTTTGGTTATTTTGTTCATTCTCATCAGTATTTTTGGCAATCAAATGCTTATTAGCACCACCGAGGAAAAAGAAAATCGCACGGTGGAAATGCTGCTTACGACCGTTAAAACTGACACTTTGATTACGGGTAAAATTCTGTCTTTGATGGTGTTGGCCTTGATTCAGATTTTGGTGATTGTTTTACCAGTTTTGGCGGGCTATTTGGCGTTTGGGTCGAAGCTGCAATTGCCTAATCTGGACTTGAGTACGCTCGTGTTTGATCCTGTGAGAATTGGCCTGGCGATCATAATTTTCTCCGCCAGCTTCACTTTATTTACGGGAATGTTGGTAACTTTGGGTGCGATGATGCCGACCGCCAAAGAAGCCAGCCAGTGGTTTGGAATTGTAATTATGCTATTTATCGGTCCATTTTACGGAATCACGGCGTTCGTTTCCTTTCCTGATTATTTCTTCGTTAAGTTCTTATCGCTATTTCCATTCACCGCGCCGATTCCATTGTTATTACGAAACGCAATAGGTAATTTGCCGATTTGGGAAGCTCTGCTCGGTACGGCAATTTTGGTCGCTACGGCAGTGTTTGTTATGTGGCTATCGGTGCGCGTTTTCCGTTACGGCGCGATGTCTTATGATAGTAAATTATCTCTGTCGGCGTTGCGGACACGCCGAAAAGCTGGTAAAGTTTAATTATGAAAGTACGTATAGAGATAGACACGAAAACATTTGTGCGATTTTGGCTGGTCGTGATGGGCTTTGGTCTGGCTGGTCTGGCAATTTATTCCGCAAAGGACGCGCTGGTTTTATTGGGAATTTCCCTGTTTTTGGCGTTGGCGTTAAATCGTCCAGTTGCAGCAATTGCTAAAAAATTGCCTGGAAAAAGTCGATTAGGTGGCACGGCGCTGGCGTATACGACGCTGGTTCTGCTTTTGGGCTGCGTGATTTGGTTTGTGATTCCGCCAATTGTCCAACAATCCGCCAAATTTGTCGAAAGCATTCCGAGTATAATCGACCAAGCAAGCTCACAGTGGCGTGGCGTTAATGATTTCATCGATAAGAACAATTTGCGCCCGCAGGTCGATTCGATGATGGAAAACATCAAGCAGCAATCTTCGTCTTGGGCCACGAGCGTCGGCACGAATTTATTATCCAGTGTTGGCTCTTTGGCGTCATTCTTAGGATCGTTGTTCTTGGTGTTGGTGCTGTCATTTCTGATGCTCCTCGAGGGTCCAACTTGGGTGAAGCGTTTGTGGGGACTATACAACGACGAAGAAAAAATGGAGCGTCATAAGAAGCTGGTCGGTCGTATGTATAACGTGATTACGGGATATGTTTCTGGACAATTGACCGTCTCTGGAATTGATGCGATATTGTCAGGTTTCGTGGTGTTTGTGCTGAGCTTGACATTCCCTGTCATAAATTCCAATTTGGCAATGCTCACCGTTATGGCGACGTTTGTGTTGACGCTAATTCCGATGTTTGGCGCAACGATTGCTGGCGCGTTGATATCGTTACTATTATTCTTCAATAACATGACAGCGGGCGTTATTTACGCGATTTATTTTGTGATTTACCAGCAGATTGAGAACAACTTTGTTTCCCCGTCCATCCAATCAAAGAAGGTTGAGTTGTCGGCTCTGACTGTCTTGGTCGCGGTGACAATTGGTTTATATGTCGGTGGTCTATTGGGCGGTTTGGTTGCTATTCCAGCCGCTGGCGTCGTTAAGGTTTTACTGGATAATTACTTAGAGCAAGCCAAATCTAAGCGCGTTGAGAGCGAAAAACCGCTTAATAAATTAGTTAAGAAATTGAAAAACGAAGATTAGTTTGACGCAGAAAAAATATAGCCCGTTGAATCTAGCGGGCTATTTCCATGTCCAAACACTGCCACTTGGCGTATCGCGAACAGCAACGCCAGCCTGAAGAAGTTCATCGCGGATTCTGTCGGATTCTTCCCAATTTTTCTCTGCGCGTGCTTGACGTCGCTGGATAATCAACCTCTTCAAATCGTCAGTAATATCAGGCGTAGACTCAGTCAAATCCAGTCCTAAAATATCGTCAATCTCATCAATAAACTGTACTAAACTCTGTCGATGAATTTTATCAAGCGGCGTATGATCCAACTTTGAGAATACTTCATCAATCAACGCCAGCGCGCCCGGAGTGTCCAAATCATCGTTCAATTTCTCGACCAGCGCCTGACGTCCCGCTAGCAACGAGACCGAATCGTCCTGCTCGTCCTTATCATCGTCATCTTCCAGCGTGTCGTGAGTCTGATGTCTCAGAACCGCGTAATCCCGCCAATGATTCAATCGTGCCTGCGCTGCTTCCAGGATTTCCCAGGTAAAATTGCCTTCCGTTTGATAATGCTTGCTGAGAATCGCCAGCTTAAACGCCATCGGACTAAAGCCTCGCGAAATAATATCGTCCAGCGTAATAATATTCCCCAGAGATTTGCTCATCTTTCGGCCGTCGACTTTTATGTGATTATTGTGTAGCCAAATCTGAGAAAATTGTTTTCCAGTCAAACTTTCGCTCTGGGCAATTTCATTCGTGTGATGAACTGGAATATGATCAATCCCGCCCGCGTGAATATCGATGGAATCTCCAAGTGTTTCACGGGCAATTGTCGAACATTCCAGGTGCCAGCCAGGAAAACCGATTCCCCACGGACTGTCCCATTCCATATCGCGCTTGGCGTATTTTGGCGAAAACTTCCATACGGCGAAATCAGTAATATTGCGCTTTCCCTCAACGCTCACTCTGGCGCCAGCTTCCAGGCCCGCCACGTCTAGCCGCGCTAATTTCCCGTAATCCTTCAAAAGCGACGTATCAAAATACATGCCGTCGCCGTCGATTTTATATAAAAATCCTTTTTCGTCCAGTCCTTTTGCGAAGTCAATCTGCTGCTGAATATAGTCCGTCGCCCGCACCAAATAATCTGGTTTTATCAATTTCAGTACGTCGTAGGCTTCATGATTTGCAACGGAAATATATCTTTCCGCCACGTCCCAGGCAGCCCTCCCCTCGCGGCGCGCACCTTTTTCCATTTTGTCCTCGCCGTTATCGTCATCGCTGGTCAAATGTCCAACATCAGTGATGTTTTGCGTTCGAATAACGGGAATATCTTGCCAGCGTAGCAATCGCACCAGCACGTCCCAATAAATATAGCCAACCCAGTTGCCGATGTGCGGTTGCGAATAAACTGTTAGACCACAGGTGTAAAATTTGACCGTTTCTCCGTCAAGCGGCGTCAGTTCATCTTTTCGTCTAGTGAGCGTGTTATAGAGTTTTATCATTAGTTCTATTGTACGTTACTCTGGTCAGTTTTTCAAAATTGGTATAAAAATAGCCCCAACGGGACTTAATAATTTCAAGGAAGAAATGACAGACAGTATTATTACAAACGCCGCCTGCCATTTCTCCTGGCGGATTAGTCCTGGGGACGCTTCCATTTCAAGAGGATCTTAGTCCTCTTGAGCAGTTGACCCAACTGGGAGACTTGGTGTTCTTCCAGTCGAAGAAGATCGGAATTCTCGAGAAGCGTCTCGATATTCTCCTCTATTTGCAATGAGAATATCGCGATCTCTACGAGATAATCCCCGAGATTCTCAACTTCCCCCCTGCGTTCTTCCAGGGTGTGCACAGTCTTCCTTAAGGCAGAGATGATCGCGCCATTTAGGCGCCTCATAACCTTGACATGGCACAGTGAAAGGCGACCGTAGGCCGACATTATCTCTTGGCTCAACCATGTCTGAGTCCTGCCTGTGGATGCTGCTGTGTTGAGCGCAGCAAGTAGACTCTGATCTGTTGCTTGTGAAGTGTTGATCACTCTGCGAACAGAGTGGCACTTTACATCTAGAGTAGAACTCAAGATGTTGTTCAGGAGAATCATGACTGAGAGGCATCTCTTGGTCATATCGTTGAGAACTGTCTTTCTTTCTGAGTCTGGAATTTTTCCAGACTTCTGGAGCGTACGCCCCAGATTATCGATGGCATTCTCCAGTTTACAGAAGAGCTTGATGTCGCTATTGTTAAAGACAAAAGGCTTTCCGTTAATTTCCAGAGTGTTGCCCTTTTTCTGCCGAGACATGGTCTCTTTCCCGTCTTCTCACCCCTGGATGGTTAAGTGACGTTTTGTCACAAGGTGAGATCTCATTCCTCTTTTCTGCTTTTTATAAAAGGAATAAAAACTCACCTTGTATATAACTGTCTGTCAAAGTACGCTTTCGGACAAGGACTTACTCAACTTGTCAACAAAAGCTACTTCTATTTATACCATACTAACGTAAAAAAGTCAACACTAATCTGCTTCTCGTAAAGCCTGATCTGTCGCCGTGACTAATTCCCTTACGATTTCATCATAGCTTTCATACACGCGGAATCCTGCCGCGTACGGATGGCCGCCGCCACCGAAGTATCCAGCTACGGTGTCGGCGATTGGTAAATTACCTCGTAAGCGCGCAGTTAATTTGCCGTCAGGGTAAGTTTTAATAACGCAGCTAAGCGCCACGCCTTCAACCAGCCTCAATTCATCACCAATCAACGCGCCAGGATTATAAGCGTCGCTGTAGGCTTGGATTTCCTCAAATGGCACATGTACTAACGCCAATTGCCCGTCTAATAAATATTCAATTCGCTCGATCAATTTTCCCTTGTACGCCAAAATTTCTGGCGATTTCTTCATAAATTCGCGCCGTCGCTCTTCAATTTCCGCATTGGAAGCGCCCAGCTCTGTAAGTTCTCCCGCCGTATGAAAAGTCTGAGCCGTAGTGTTTGGCGTAGTAAGCCCCAGGCTATCGCTCATAATAGCTATCAATAAATCTTCAGCCGCCTGAGTATTTATCTTCCAGTCGGAATGCTTGAACAGTTTATATAGCAATTCCCCGGTCGCCACAACGGTTTCTGACAGCATAATATGGTCAAAACTGAGCGTTGATTCGGCTGTATGATGATCGATTACTAGGGTTGGGTGTGTTTCTAAGAAATGTCGTGCGCCGGGAGTTTCTAATACCTTGCTAAGAAGGACGTCCGCGCTTGTGTCAACAATTATTGCAGCGTCAGCTTGAAATGGAAAATCATTCTGTACCCTATCCCAGCCGCGAATATAATGTAGGTATTTTGGAATATCTACAGGGCAATATAAAGTGACAGTCTTCCCTAGGTCATTTAATACTTCTTCTAGCGCCAAGCTTGAGCCTAGGCTGTCGCCGTCGGGATTTTCGGCTTGAATAATAACTATATTGTTTGCGGATTGAATGAATTGTTTAGCTGTGTCTAGCATATTATTTATTATAACAAATGATTTTTACTCTAATATAATATATATTGTTTTTAATTACATAAGTGGTATAATATGTTATGGACTATTAAAAATACTGCGCAATCGAAAAAAACATAAACATTTTTATAAATTATTATTGACAAAATATAAAGATTGTGCTAGTATGAGGACATAAAGCCTGAAGATAGGGCTGGAAAAGAGGAGTTTTTATGAACAAATTTAAGAAAATCGGCATCGCTATCTCTCTGGGATTTGCTATGCTCGGTGGAATCTGGTTGGCATCACCTTCACAGGCTGCCGGCTGTAACAGTTTTAACGTTGTATACTGTGGTACACATTCTATGTCAGAATTGCAAACAGCATACAGTCGTACAGAAATTAAAGAACTATATAAAGAGTGGTACGTTACTGAAACTATGGTTCAGGGCGGATCAAATATGCGCGAAGGTGTAGTTGACGCAAATGGTAATATTACAGTTGACGGTCGTGTTGTAGCTACAAACGCTATAACCGTACAGTCTAAAGCTGGTACTCGTCAGCCTCAGCCACAACGTAGCTACAAGACTTCAAACGGATATACTTACTATCAATACACAACTGGTCAGAGCTTCGTTGACGGACCTAAGAGCTATAATATTTACGCATGGTTTGATAATAACGGCTCATTTATCACTGGTGTGATTAAAGACTGTGGTAACCCAGTTTGGGGTAACCCAACAACACCTCCAGCAAAGCCTGCTCTAACATGTGACGCTTTGCAAGTAACTGAAATTTCTCGTAACACCTTCAAGTTCAGTGTTAAGGCAACTGCCAAGGGTGGCGCATCTATCACCAGCTACACATACAACTTCGGTGATAACAACATCAAGACAACTAACTCATCAGAAATTCAATACACTTACGCAAAAGAAGGCAACTACACAGTTACTATTACTGTAAACGGTAAAGAAACTGGTGAAGTTAAGAGGCAAAACCCTAACTGTCAAAAAACTGTTACGGTTAAGCCAGAGCCAAAAATGATCGTTTGTGTAATTGAAGAAGGTGGCAAGAAGTACACTAAGGAGATTAAGAAGGAAGAGTTTAACGAAAAGATTCACAAGACCAACTTGGACGAATGTAAGGAAACTCCTGCTAAGATCACAGTCTGTGTAATTGAAGAAGGTGGCAAGAAGTACACTAAGGAGATTAAGAAGGAAGAGTTTAACGAAAAGATTCACAAGACCAACTTGGACGAATGTAAGGAAACTCCTACACCAAACACTCCTTCAACACCAACACCTAGCCCAGAATTGCCAAAGACTG